>JAKBAR010000044.1 GCA_021808925.1 Pseudomonadota bacterium
TAAAAACCGGTGCGTATTTTTGGCATACCAAAGGGGCAGGCCGATCTCCTCCATGATCTTTTCGAGGGTTTGAGGGGGAATTTTATCCTGTGCATACGTCGTTTTTGTGCGCAATTCCTTAGACACCACGGATGGATCAGACTGTGTTGTGAAAGGCGTTGTGTCCTTCACGATATTATTTTCTTGCTGAAGAGGCGTTGTGTGAAGAGGCGTATTTTTGGCATACCAAAGGGGCAGGCCTATCTCCTCCATGATCTTTTTGAGGGATTGAGGGGGAATTTTATCCTGCGTATACGTTGTCTCTGTGAGCAATTCTTTGGAGACCACGGATGGATCAGACTGTGTTGTGAAAGGCGTTGTGTCCTTCACGATATTATTTTCCTGCTGAAGAGGCGTTGTGTGGATAGGCGTATTCTTGGTTAAAGGGAGCATCTCCTCCATGATCTTTTCGAGGGTTTGGGGGGGGATCGTGGGAGGTGCTTGGAAGATGGGCTGAACATTCGTTTTTTGAAGCATCTCTTGGGCGAGGGGGTAGGGCAGCTTTTTGAGCATCGGCGTTTTGCTTAGCATGTGTGTCGGGAGATGCATTTTTTCAGGAAGAGTTATCGTGCTGAGACTCTTTTTCATGGAGAGGTGACGCGTGGGCTGGGGCATTTCCTGTGGCAAGCGATGAAGGGGGCTGATGATCGGTGCTGAGGTTAAGGTCATTTGATTGTGGTCCAGCGACAAAGGGAGTGTGGACAGTGTGACGTGGCTGAGCATCCAGGTGCTGTAATGAATAATGCTATAGGTGAAAAGACGGCCAATTGTGAGGCTCTGAGTGGCTTTTGCAAGGGCTTTTGGGGCGTGGTGCGTGCGAAAAAGAGAAAGAAAAGGATGGCGTGGATCATTAAAGAAGGGATTGGCAAACATCAGTTTTGTGCTTTTTTACGTTTGGTCTTTTGGGTATTTTTCCACAATATCTATTCAATTTACAGACAAAAATCACTAGATGTTGTGTTTTTATTTTTTAAAAAGCGCTACAAAAATCTTGCTTTTCACCCTCAAAAAAGCTATGGATTTTATTTTTTTAAAGGGAGGCCCCTGCAGAGACCTCCTTAGAGTGTTTATTCTTTATGTGAGATCTCCTCAATCGGGTGTTTAGTCTTTAGAAAACATTTTTGAAATCTAGTTTTTTTATTCTTCATTATTATCATCATTTTTTAGCTCTTTGAGGCGGTCAATGATATCATCTATAATCTTTGATTTTGTGGTATCATCACATTTTTCTATCTTAAGTTCTATATCCCCAACGATATCATCTACAAATCTTTTTATTTTTTCTTGTTCAAGTTTCTTTTCACGTCTCCAATCTGGCTTTTCTGAATAGCCACGGCTTTTTTCACGCATCTCCTTAAAGTACTCATCCACGCTCAGAGAAGGAGATACCGTGCCTACCCAGCATAGTGAGGAGATGGCACCGACGTACAAAATATTTTTAAAATTTAGCATATTATAAACTCCATAAAATTATTTTTTCTGTTAACATCACTCTATCGTAGAGATCATTATTCACTCTATCTTGGAAAAGTTAACAAGTGTTTAAAAACGGTGATCAATCTTTATCCGTGCTCTCACACTTGAAGTCTTGTGATGATGTCGTACTTGCTTTTTAGGTGATTTCATTTTATATTATTAGCAGTCTATGACGATGGCTGCTAATTTTTGAAACGCACAGATAACAAAAGAAAAAGGAGATAAAGAGATGTCACGTGTAATTGGTATTGATCTTGGCACCACAAACTCGTGTGTGGCCGTGATGGAAGGAAACACAGCAAAAGTAATTGAAAATAGCGAGGGCGCACGCACAACGCCTTCGATGCTTGCCTTTACAGATTCAGGCGAGCGTGTGGTCGGACAAGCGGCGAAACGCCAGGCTGTGACGAATCCAGAAAATACTCTTTTTGCGATTAAGCGCCTGATTGGAAGGCCTTTTAATGATCCGATGACGCAAAAGGATATTGGCCTTGTTCCCTATAAAATTATTAAATCAGACAATGGCGATGCATGGGTCCACTCAAGGGATCAGGATTATAGCCCCAGTCAAATTAGTGCATTTATTCTTCAAAAAATGAAGGAAACGGCGGAATCTTATTTGGGTGAGTCCGTGACACAGGCTGTGATTACGGTGCCAGCGTATTTTAATGATGCGCAGCGCCAGGCCACAAAAGATGCGGGTAAAATCGCGGGCCTTGATGTGCTGCGTATTATTAATGAGCCCACAGCTGCAGCTTTGGCGTATGGCCTTGAGAAAAAAGAATCGGGTACAGTTGTGGTGTATGACCTTGGTGGTGGAACCTTTGACGTCTCGATTTTAGAAATTGGTGATGGGGTTTTCGAAGTTAAATCCACGAATGGTGATACATTCCTTGGGGGTGAGGATTTTGACGCGCGCATTATGGATTTCCTTGCGGATGAGTTTAAAAAAGAGCAAGGCATTGATTTGCGCAAAGATAAACTTGCACTGCAACGTCTGAAAGAAGCTGCAGAAAAAGCAAAAATTGAACTGTCTTCGGCGGTGCAAACGGATATTAATCTTCCGTTTATTTCAGCTGATGCGTCGGGTCCAAAGCATCTTAATATTAAACTGACGCGCGCAAAACTTGAATCTCTTGTGGAAGATTTAATTGCACGCACGATTGAGCCGTGCAAGGCAGCCCTTCGTGATGCGGGTATTTCAGCCAGCCAAATTGATGAAGTGATTATGGTGGGCGGTATGACCCGTATGCCAAAAGTGTTAGAAACGGTGAAAAGCTTTTTTGGCCGTGACCCCCATCGTGGTGTTAATCCTGATGAGGTTGTGGCGATTGGTGCTGCGATCCAAGGCGGTGTGCTGCGCGGTGATGTAAAGGATGTATTGCTGCTTGATGTGACACCTCTTTCTCTTGGGATTGAGACCCTTGGCGGTGTGTTTACGCGTTTGATCGATCGCAATACAACGATTCCCACGAAAAAAAGCCAGATCTTCTCCACAGCAGAGGATAATCAAACAGCGGTGACTATTCGTGTGTTCCAAGGTGAGCGTGAAATGGCTTCGGATAATAAACTTCTCGGGCAATTTGATCTTGTGGGCATTGCGCCTGCACCCCGCGGTATGCCGCAAGTTGAGGTGACATTTGATATTGATGCGAACGGTATCGTACAGGTCTCGGCAAAGGATAAAGCGACGGGCAAAGAGCACCAAATTCGCATCCAAGCGTCGGGAGGACTTTCGGATAAGGATATCGACGCAATGGTGAAAGAGGCAGAGGCGAATGCAGAGGCGGATAAAAAACGTCGCGAGGTTGTCGAAGCACGCAATCATGGTGAAAGTCTTGCGCATCAAACGGAAAAATCCTTGACGGAGCATAAAGATAAGTTAACGCCTGAGGATGTCACATTGATTGAGGGCGCAATTAAAGATCTCCGTGATGTGCTGACCTCAGAAGATCCCGAGGCGATTAAGTCCAAGACAGAGGCCTTGATGCAAGCAGCCATGAAAATGGGTGAGCACATTTATAAAGCGTCTCAGGAAGAAGCCGCAGCAGCGGGGGCGACGGGTGATGCTGAGGATGCTCCTAAAGAAGGCACAATCGTGGATGCTGACTATGAGGATGTTGATCACGACAAGCGTAACAAAGGGTAGTGCGGCGGCAAAACTTAAAATGAAAAGGCCCCCTTTTGGGGGCTTTTTTTCACGATGAATGAAACTTAATTGTCTTTACCCTTTTTGAAAAGAGCGATGGATATGTAGTTATAGCTAGATTTGCTTAAATCGTTACTAACACCATCTGCTGTCATTTTTTTCAGATCTTCTTGAGTATATTTCTTTACTCCTTCTGTTGAACCGAGATAGCCCAGCTTGCCTATTTGTAATGATGCTGGTTGAATGATGATATTTTTAATCTCTTCTTCCAAGAGGTAAGACCCCAAAATTTCTTTCTTTATATCTTCTTTGTTCAAAAAATCTTCAAACGCTGAATAAAGATTTTTTGTTGGATTGATAGAAATCTTAGTATAGTTATGAAGCGTAAAACCATTTAGATTTTTCAGATCTTTTTTCTTATAATCCCCACTTAGAGATCGGGAAAAAAGGATCTCAACGTTGTGTATGGAAAATTCCTTCTTTTCTTCTTCAGATCTTTTTTCTACTTTTTCGGTTTTCTCCTCATTCATGCCATAGGTACTATTTACGCCACCCCCAAAAACAAAAGAAGAGAGATTGCAATTATTTTATTCATACGTTTCATTGTTTTTCATTCCTTTCACTTTTTTTAATATTTCAGGTTTTTTTCAAGATTCGCCAGTATGGCTGATATTATGTCGTCGGTCTCTCTATCTCCGCTTCCAACAGAGTTCGAATGAAAATAATCCTCTCTTATTTCTTGCGCATGTTCTTTATCAAAATCAAAACTAGAATAAAGATTTTCTAAAAATTTATATAAATCATCTTTTAGTGCCAGCATCTCTTCACCTGAAAAATCTTTTTCATATTCCTCCAACATATTTAGTAAATGCCTGCTGAATGTGATGAATCCTTTCTCAATCTCACAAGTTTCTAAAAATGCTAGGAATTTTCCTTGTTGTTTTTGTCGTAGTTCAAGGGATTTAAGCATCTTCTTATCATTTTCATTTTCTTCTTTTTTGTATAATATATTAATTTTTCTGATTTCATTGTTTAAATGATGGATGTTCTGGAATATATTGTTTTCTATTTTTTCTCTTTCTTTTTTATGTAATATATTAATTTTTCTGATAAAATCGGCCATTTTTTCTGACTGTGTCCGGGGTCTAATTAATTCTGATTCTTTCCCTGCGCCATAGGTACTATTTACGCCACCCCCAAAAACAAAAGATAGAGAGATTGCAATTATTTTATTCATACGTTTCATTGTTTTTCATTTACATAATAAAATTACGCCAACATCTAACACATTAACATTAAAAGTGTAAAGAAAGAGTTAAAGGTCGATCTGGCTTTTAAACTTTTTTTCAAGTAGAATGGGCGCATTAAAGAGAACTGACCTTTCAAAATCATGAGTAAAAAAGATTATTATGACCTCCTTGGGGTGACAAAAAGTGCCAGCGCGGATGATTTGAAAAAAGCGTACCGGAAACTGGCCATGAAATATCATCCGGATAAAAATCCTGGCGATAAGGAGTCGGAAAAGAAATTTAAAGAAATTAATGAGGCCTATGACGTCCTCAAAGATCCCGATAAAAAGGCGGCGTACGATCGTTATGGCCATGCGGCGTTTGAACAAGGTGGCGGACAGGGCGGCTTTAACCCCGGTGGCTTTGGGGGCGGATTTGACTTTTCAGGCGGCTTTGGCGGGGCGAACTTTGCCGATATTATTGATGAGGTTTTTGGTGAGTTTTCAGGTCAAGGGCGACGCGGACAATCGCAACAGCGCGACGCAGCCCTTCGTGGCAATGATATTCGCTATAATTTAGAGATAACACTCGAGGAAGCTTTTACAGGACTGACATCGACGCTTCGTTTTTCCGCACCTTGCCCTTGTACAAGTTGCAATGGCTCTGGTGCTGAGGGTGGCGCGGCACCTGTGCAGTGTAAAACCTGTCACGGGCGAGGAAAACTGCGTTTTCAACAGGGTTTTTTTACGGTGGAGCGGACTTGTTCGGCGTGTCAGGGTGTGGGCCAATCCATTGATAAACCATGCCGGCCTTGCTCGGGCACAGGGCGGATGAAAAAAGAACGTACCATCGAGGTGAAAATTCCAGCAGGTGTGGATGAGGGGACGCGTATTCGCTTGGGCGGTGACGGTGAAGCGGGCTTGCGTGGCGGTCCTTCGGGCGATCTTTATGTGTTTATTCATATTAAGCCTCACCGTTTTTTTAAGCGCCACGAGCATGATATTGCGTGCAAGGTGCCTATTCCCATGACAACGGCTGCTCTTGGTGGTGAGGTGGAAGTGCCAAGTATAGAGGGCGCTGCTGTGAAAATTAAAATTCCTGCGGGGACGCAATCGAATCATCAATTTCGACTTAAGGGCAAGGGGATGAGTTTGCTGCGCTCCACAAGTCGTGGGGACATGTATGTGGAAACGATTGTCGAGACACCTGTTAATTTAACCAAAAGACAAAAAGAACTCTTAGAGGAGTTCGAAAAAGGCGATGAAGAGCATGCCTCGAGCCCTCAATCTGCTGGGTTTTTCTCAAAGGTAAAAGACTTTTTTGACGATCTCAGTGGCGCGACGCCAAAGGGTAAAAATAAAACATCTTCCAAAAAAGAAAAATAAAGCAGGGGCCATTTTAGGCCCTTTGTTCTATTTTTAGTTTTTACAAAGTTGCCGCTTTAGCCCCCTTGTTCTCATTTTAGTTTTTACAAAGTTGCCGCATCTTCATGAGCAAAGAAATAACGCTCGAAGAGTGGGTAGCATAGGGGCTTTTACCGGAAAGAGCAATATCCGCCTTGACATCCTCGCCCCTGTCTCTGCGTATCACAATGTCTGAAGCGCTTTTGTGAAAATTTTTATGGGCGCTTAGAAGCTGTTGATATTCATCAAGGTGACTGTATTTTTTACCATCACCATGAATCCATTTGCCAAGGACGCAAAGATTATCTTGAGAGAGCTGGGCCGCGTTAATGGAGCCATCTGGGTTGGATAAATAGCGTTGTAACTTCATTTTCCAATCGGAATGGGACTTAATCGCTTCATCAAAGTTCATTCTGTTTTTCCTTCTCTACTCACAAGGGATCCTTTTTAGAGTGTAAGTCTTAAAGGTAAAAAAAATCTTAATGAAGTTTCTATTTTTGGTTTATTTTTCTTAAAATATTAACTTAGTTTTAAGATTTTCCTCGCCATCATGAGCTATAAAAGAAAGTTTTTAAAAGTGCGTTACGACCTTGATGGGGTATTCAACGTATACATTATGGCCCGGTGCACAGGGACTGGAATCGGCCTCTATGGTGTTGCTTGCGCCCGAAACGTTGGAGCAAAAACGCCTTGAGTTTCAGGGGCTTTCTTTTTTTAAAAAATATATAACACTGTATCACATTCAAAGAGAACAGCGGCGTCTTGGCGCTTTTTATGCGTATCAAAACGGCATGAGTGTGTGGTTTTCGGATGAAAAACTGAGAAAGAATTTAGAGGAAAATTTCAAAAAAGGGAGAGGTCTTCCGTCTTTTTACTTGCTGGATGATCTTTTTTTTCAGGCACTGCAAAGAATTCATGGGCAAGGATCTTCGTGGGTTTTTATTCTTCGCCAGGAAAATCATCGTTATGCGCTTGCTGTCTATCACAAAAATCATTTTATTTTTAAGCGCACATTTTTAGAAACGGCTCATCTTAAAAAAGAACTAGAGGCGTCAAAAACATATCTCAAACGCTTTGGTTATCAAGATACTCCTATTACGGTTTTTTTCTTCTCGAACGATGCGGTTGCTTTCGAAGCATCGGCCCTTATGACGATGAAGCGCGTTCCCTATGATTTGAACGAAGTAATTCAAAATGGCTTAAAAAGTAAGCAAAAAATAGTGTTTAAGCCACCCCTTACACCTAACCTTTCAAAGGCAAGTTTTTTAAAGTTTTTTAAAAAGACAACACTTTATCTTCTTTTGCCGCTGCTGATCATTTTTCTTTCTCTTTCGCTCTTTGTGGAGGTTATGTATGACAAAAAGCATTTAGATCCCCTTCAACACTCTCTTGCGCGTGCGATGGATATTCCCAAGGAAGCGGCGGTTTTTCAGGCCATAGAAAAAAATCATGATGTGCCCTTTGAGGATGATTTTTGGAAATCTTTTGCAGAGTTTGTGCGAAAAGAAAAACTTTTTCCAAAAGCCATGGATGTGAATTATAAGGATGCATCCGCGCGTTTTTATTTTCATGAGGATCTCAGTTTTTTTTTAGCAACGCACCTTAAAAAGCTTTTTCCCCATTATAAAATAACTTTATCCGCTCAGACGATTTCTTTTGAAAAGAGTGCAAAGAAAGAAAAAACCTCATGACGACACTGGTGAAGACATTTTCTTTAAAAGCGCACAGGCCGTCAAAGGGTATTGTGTTTCTGATGCTGTGGGGGGTTTTGAGCCTCAGTTTTTTGGGCGGGAGCCTTTTTTTAGTTTTTTGGTCCATTGAAAAAAAAGAGTCGTTTGAGTCTGAGGAAAAAAGTCTTACGCAGGCTCTCTTAAAGGCGGAGGGGTATAAAAAAACGATTGAGGCATTGATGGCGCGTGAGGATTTAACGCGGTCTTATGAGCTGTTACATCAGCCCTTTCAACGGGCGTTGATTGAGAAATGGGCGCAAAAGTTTGCGAATTCGCACGATTGTCACATCACACTTAATCCGCAAACAAAACCGGCATCTCCTTATGCTTTAGGGGAAAAGTATAGCGCGCGCACGGTTATTTTTTCACTTAAAACCCATGTGGATCATACTTTTTTTGATTTTATAAAAGCGCTTTTATTCGAAGCTCCTGTTTACTGTGTTTTAAGCAATAGCACACTTAAACGTTTACAGCCGATGAGTGATGATGTTTTGATAAGACTAAGACAAGGCGATACATCTTATTTTTTTGAAGGAACCGTGTGTGTTGAGGTGGTGTCACGCGTTGACTCTGATTAGTCTCATGAGTGTTCCCCTTTATGGGGAGCATGAGGAGGGGCATCATCTTTTTCAAGATGAGGAGGAGCGAAAGGCGATAAAAGACGCGCTTAAAAAAGGTAAAGAAAAAAATGATGGGCCTGAGAAAGCGGATGTGTCCCTTGAAAAGCATGAAATTTATACGCTTGTAGCACTGATTTATACCTCGCCAACATCGTGGAGCCTTTGGATGGAAAAAACGCTCTATCATCAGGATCATTGTCGCATCAATGAAAATATTACTCTTCGTCCGCTTAATGCTCAAATGGTGGAACTGACAGATCAAGGGGTTAAAAATATTCTATTTCCGGGGCAAAGCTACGATCCAAAGACGAAAACGATTGTCTCTCGCTAAGGTTTATTTATGAAGGTTTATTTCGGTGTTTAGCCAGAAAATTTTTCAGGGTGATTGACCGTTACGGGATGTTCTCCCAAAAAGTCTGAGCAAGATTCATGTCGTAAAGTTTTTCCGCAGCGCGCAATCCCGTGGGCGATGTGACATTCACTTCCATGAGGTAATCACCAATAATATCTATGCCCACAAGAGAAAGATTATACTGCTTAAGAAGGGGCTTCAACGCCGCGCATATCTCCATATCGCGCTTAGAAAAATCACAAGGCTCTGCTGTGCCCCCTTGGACCATATTAGAACGGATGTCCCCCGTTTTAGGATGTCTTTTAAAAATAGAAACAGGCTCGCCTTGGATCAAAAGAATGCGTTTGTCTCCTTTGAGAATATCATTCAAGAATTTTTGCCCGATAATAGGCCCTGGATAGGTTGTGTGGTAAAGGGTTAAAAGGGTTTCAAGCGTTTGCAATGAGGGCTTTTGAAGTGTTATGACGCCGTGGCCGCCATGACCAAAAAGGGGTTTCAGTACAAGTTGCTCATGCTGTTGACTAAAATCATAAAGTGCTTTTGCATTTTCTGTAATGATCGTTGGAGGAATAAAATCAGGAAAAAAAAGGGGGAGAGTCTTTTCACAAAAAGCTTTGATGCCGCGGGGAGAGTTAAGAATACGGACTTTATGTTCTAAAAGCTCAAGGAGATAAAGATTCGCCATATAACGTTGATCAAAGGGCGGGTCTTGGCGGATCAAAAGCGTGTCGAGCTCTTCCAGAGTGCAAAGCGTCTCCTCTATAATGTGATAGGCCTTGCCTTCATGGCTTAATGCGATTTTTTGACCATACGCCTTAAGATGATTATTTGCGTAAAAAAGATTTTTGGGTTGATAGGTAAAAAGGCTATAGCCTCGCTTTTGGGCCTCGTAGGCGAGATAAAGACTGGAGTCAAACTCTAGGTTGAGCGTAGGGAGTGGGTCGATTTGAAGACCGAGAATTTTTTGCATAAATGAGAATAAAAGAAACATTAGGTTACATTATTTTCTTATTTTATCGGAGAGTGGGCAGGGATGAAAGGTTTTATAAAGAAAAATCTTGCATTGATTTTTTAATCCTGTTACCAGAAAAGAAGTGTTTTTTCAAAAGATTGCAGATTCAAAGTGCGCTTTCCCTCGTTGTTACTACGTGTGTTTTTAGTAGGTATGGGGGGGATTGTCTCCTCCTCGTGTTATGCGGAGAAAAATCAGAGTGAGCAGCACCAGTCAATGCAGCAAGCAGAAAATTCCTCGAATTCCTCTTCGTCTGATGAAAATATGTGTGTTTTGTCCTTTGGAAAGCTCTGTGGGACAGGAGGGAAAACCCTTGAAAAAGAATGGGGAGTTGCTGCAGTAGCTCCTGAAAAACACCAAAACCCAGGGTTCCATTTTTCGTTTATCAGTGCACCTGTTAATCAAGCAAAGCTGGAGGATATTTTGAAAACGTTGAATGCGTTTTATGGTAATCAGCCCTTTGAGCTTTGGATTGATGAGAGTAATAAAGCGCACATAGAGAGTATTCAAAAAGGTGGTTATAGTTTGTCGGGTATTTATCCATCCCGCTTTCTTGATCTCGATAAAAAATTTTCAGAAATAGCGTCTAAGGATATTGAGCTTAAGCACATCGTGGATGAGAAGGATCTGAAAGATTGGGTGGCTGTTGTTGCGTCCTCAAAGGGTTTAAATGGTAAAAACCTTGAAAACTTTGTTAAAAATATTTTCAATAACCCAAACGTTTTCTTTTATGTGGCGTATTATCAAGGGAAACCTATCGCGTCACGCCTCATGATTGTTTACGGTAAAATTGTTTCTGGTTATTTTTCGATTACGCTACCGGCGTACCGCCAAAAAGGAATTGGCTCTCTTTTGCTGCGTTTCTCTTTGAATCAGATGATTGATAAAGGGGTAAAAAAATATACGATATTGGCGATTCCTCATGGGTCCAATGTTTGGCGAAAGATGGGGATCAAGCAAGGCAGAGAATATATATGCTTTGAAAAAAAAGCTGCTCCCTTGGGATCTGTATCCTCTGACAAAACCAATCTCAAGAAAAAACGTGTCTAAAGCGTTTGAGGCTATCGTTGTCAATGTGTATACTGATAAAAGCTTAAAAAAAATAAAAGGAAGCAAAGCACGTGAGTGAATCTTCGACGTGGCATGGCACGACTATTTTATCTGTGCGTACAGATAAAAATGTGGTTGTGATTGGGGATGGTCAGGTGAGTTTGGGCGCAACGGTAATTAAGTCCGCCGCGCGCAAAGTAAGACGGCTTGCCAATGACAGTGTGATTGCGGGCTTTGCGGGGGCCACAGCCGATGCTTTTGCTCTTTTTGAACGCCTTGAGGGCAAGCTCGAGCAATATCCTGCACAGCTTGCACGGGCATGTGTGGAAATGGCAAAGGATTGGCGTACAGACCGCTACTTGCGCCGTCTTGAGGCGATGCTCATTGTGGTGGATAAAACAGCATCTTTTATTCTCACAGGCACAGGGGATGTCCTCGAGCCAGAGGATGGCATTGCTGCGATTGGATCGGGAGGAATGTATGCCCTGTCAGCCGCACGTGCGCTTAAAAATGCAACGACGTTGACGGCTGAGGAAATTGCACGAAAGTCCATGGATATTGCCTCAGATATCTGTGTGTATACCAATAAAAATTATACAGTTGAGAGCCTGAATTTATGACGGATTTAACACCCCACGAAATTGTGACTGAACTCGATCGCTTTATTGTCGGACAACATGATGCAAAGCGTGCTGTGGCTGTGGCTTTGCGCAATCGGTGGCGTAGACTACAGTTAGATCCAATGCTGCGCGAGGAAGTTTTACCTAAAAATATTTTGATGATCGGTCCAACGGGTGTGGGAAAGACTGAAATTGCACGCCGTCTGGCGAAGCTTGCTGATGCGCCTTTTATTAAAATTGAAGCCACAAAATTTACAGAAATTGGCTATGTCGGGCGCGACGTGGAGCAAATTATTCGCGATCTCCTTGAGCTTGCGATTAAAATGACCAAGGAAAAAATGCGTTTTCAGGTGGAGATAAAAGCCAAAGAAGCCGCGATGGAGCGTGTCCTCGATGCGCTCGTGGGGCATACGGCAACGCCTGAAACGCGCCTTAAATTCAAACATAAAATTGAATCCGGTGAGATGGGCGATAAAGAAATCGATGTTGAGGTTTCTGATAACAGCTCGCTCTCATTGCCGACGATGGATGTGCCAGGCATGCCCGGGGCGCAAATGGGGATGATTAGTCTTGGCGATATTTTTGGAAAATCCTTTGGCATGGGCAAAACAAAAACGCGTAAACTCAAAATTGATGAGGCCCTTAAACTCCTTGCCGCTGAAGAAAGCGACAAACTCCTTGATAATGATGATATTTTGGCGCAGGCGATTGAGGCTGTAGAGCAAAAAGGAATCGTTTTTTTGGACGAGATTGATAAAATTTGTGCACGCTCTGATCAACGGGGGGGAGAGGTGAGCCGTGAGGGGGTGCAGCGCGATCTTTTGCCCCTCATCGAGGGAACGATGGTGAGCACAAAACATGGCACCGTTAAAACAGATCACATTCTTTTTATTACATCAGGGGCCTTTCATTTGGCAAAACCCTCTGATTTGCTGCCTGAGCTTCAAGGCCGTCTGCCCATTCGTGTGGAGCTTAATCCCCTTTTAAAAGAAGATTTTTTGCGCATTCTCAAAGAACCAGAATTTAATCTGATTCGTCAATCCAAGGAATTGCTTCAAACCGAAGGTGTTACACTTGAATTTACTGAAGAAGCAATCGAGGTTCTTGCCTCTCTGGCGTCTGATATTAATGCATCTATCGAAAATATAGGAGCAAGGCGCCTGCATACGTTGATTGAAAAGTTGCTTGAGGAGATTAGTTTTGAAGCGCCAACCCTTGAAAATCAAACGATTCAGATTGATGCTGCGATGGTGAATGAGCGCTTATCCACGTTTGCTAAAAATCAAGATCTTTCAAAATTTATTCTCTAGCGTCCACTCCCCGGAGATGCGCACGCTTTTGCGTGTGTTTGATAGGGAAAATAGTTTGAATGTGTTGCGCGCGGGGTAGCATTGGGGCTAGAGTTTATTCTATAATCTCCACTCCCCGGAGATGCGCACGCTTTTGCGTGTATTTGATAGGGAAAATAGTTTGAATGCGTTGCGCGCGGGCTAGCATTGGGGCGCTTTTTGGGGCGGTTTGGGCTTCACGCTCGCAGCAATTATAGCACTTTTTGCGATGATGCGCGGGATGAATC
>JAKBAR010000045.1 GCA_021808925.1 Pseudomonadota bacterium
TATTGAACAAGACTACCTCTACGCTCTCTCGCTCAAAGATAAGATTGCTTTGCGACAAAAAATTCTTCGTGGCCTCACACATGATCATCTGAATCTTATTGCTGTATGCAATGATCAGATTGTTGGTTTTTGCGACGCTGGCCCTTGCTTTGATGGCAACAAAGACTACCCAGGGGAAATTTATGCCCTTTATTTGCTCGATGATATTAAAAAATGTGGCCTTGGAAGCAAGCTTTTCAGTCTTGCGCGCTCCCATCTTTTAAAAAAATCTCTCACACCTTTTAAAGTCTGGGGCCTCGAGAAAAATGCAATCGCTCGCCGTTTTTATGAAAAAAATGGTGGTGTGCCCCATACAAAAAAATGCACAAAAATAGGAAATTTTGATTATACGGAGGTCGCTTATGTCTTCAATATATAAGGGCAAGTGCTTATGTGGCACCACAACATATGTCTCAACGGGTGCGCCCATTAACCCACATTTATGCTCGTGCACCATGTGTCAACGCTCCTCTGGGGCGCCAACGGTTGCCTGGCTAGCGTTTAATTTAAAGGATTTTTCCTGGGGAAGTGACAGTGAGCTTGGTCTTTATCGATCCTCAGAAACGACACAAAGATGCTTTTGCAAGCGCTGTGGGAGCTTTATGGGTGCTCTTAACGATGGATGTACAAGCATTTCAATAACGATTGCTTCTTTAGAAAACCCTAATTTAGTCATTCCAGGTCCGCACCATAGTTATGAAGAAAGTGCACCTTCCTGGTGGAAAACAACTCTTTTAAGAGATATTTCTCACAAAGCCCCCTCGCCAACACAAAAAATCAGTGTGCGCCCATCGGTCCATGAAGATATTCAAGCAATGGTTCGTCTCTCAAAGGAGAAGCGTTTGTCGTATGAGAAAGTGCAGCCAACCTTTTGGCGTTATGCTGGGCCCAAGGCCGAGGTCGCTCAAACCACATGGTTTGAAACCCTTTTAACCCGCGATGATATAATCATGCTCACAGCTACTGATGAAAATCATACAATTGTTGGTTTTATCATTGGTCAGCTTACTAAGGCACCGGATGTTTATGATCCTCTTGGGCTCACACTTCTTGTGGATGATTTTTGTGTCGCGCACGAGCACGACTGGGACAGTATCGGTGGAAAATTTCTCCAAACCATTAAGGATTTAGCCCGTGAAAAAGGCGCAACCCAAGCCGTTATTGTCTGTGGTGCTCATGATATACCGAAACGCAACGTCCTTCACAGCAACGGATTCAACGTGACCTCTGAATGGTTTGTCAAAAACTTTTAAAGTATTTCTCAAAACACGCTATTACTCTGTTCTTAGTCTTGCAAAGGGGTCATAAGTTAGCTTAAGTTGAAACCACGAATCCTCTGACTGTGTAATGCGTTGTAATGGACCTGTCTTTTCAAAAAATTATTTTAAAACTCCAAGAATACTGGGCTGACTATGGCTGTGTGATTTTGCAACCCTATGATATGGAAATGGGAGCAGGCACGTTTCACCCCGCCACAACACTTAAATCCCTGGGACCAAAACCTTGGAATGCCGCCTATGTCCAACCCTGTCGCCGCCCCAATGATGGACGGTACGGAGAAAACCCCCGTCGCACACAATATTACTATCAATTTCAGGTGATTTTAAAACCAGCCCCTGAAAAGAGTCAGCAACTTTATTTAGATAGTTTACGTCACTTAGGCCTTGTGATTGATAATCATGATATGCGTTTTGTCGAGGATGACTGGGAAAGTCCTACAATTGGTGCAGCGGGTCTGGGTTGGGAGGTTTGGTGTGATGGGATGGAAGTCACACAGTTTACCTATTTTCAACAGGTCGGTGGCATTGCGTGCGATCCTGTGTGCACAGAAATCACTTATGGACTTGAGCGTATCGCAACAGTCATCCAAGGCGTTGATAATCATTTTGATATTGATTGGAATGGTGCAAAAGGAGAGCGTAAATTGACCTACCGTGATGTGTTAATGGAGCAGGAAAAACAATTCTCCGCGTATAATTTCGAGTATGCCAACACACAGGATCTTTTCAATAATTTTGAGGCATACTCAAAAGAATGCGCGCACCTTTTGGAGCATAAGCTCGTCTACCCTGCCTATGAACAGTGCATCAAAGCAAGCCATGCCTTTAATCTTCTTCAGGCCCGCGGTGTGATTAGTGTGACGGAACGTGCTGGCTATATTGCAAAGGTCCGCCATCTTGCCAAAGCGTGCTGCGAAGGATATTTGGCGATGGAAGCATAAGCTTTTAGCGTCAAAACTACTTTTTCTTAAAAACAAACTCGTTGCAGCCAAGTCCACCGCCGCAGGTTTTGAGTTTGTCCAAAACAAATCCTTTTTGCTTAAAAAACTCAAAGACCTCTTCTGGTGTTGCAACCTCAAAAGGATAACCGCCCACCCAATCCACAAGATCGTACCAAGCAGACATTCCGCGATTTTTTCGACTATACGCAAACCAAGTTTTAAAAGGATTGCCCGATTTGAAAAAATCTTTGATAAACGTCATAATCCAAAGTCTTATGAGGGAAAAGAGTGTTAGAATTATTTTTGTTGGCAATCTACCGTTATTGTAGTGCTTCTTGATCCATGTCCAACGCTTAGAAGCACGTCCTTGATCATTATAAATAGAAATAAAAAGTATACCGCCCTCTTTGACCTTCAAAGAGACATTTTCAAAGGCCTGCATCATGTGACCTGTATGATGCAAAACACCCCACGAATAAAGAATATCAACGGCTGGAAATTTATCGAGAAAAACACGATCCAAAACGGATCCTCTCTCTACGGACCATTCTAAATCATTTTTTCCATAGGTTTCTCTCAGGTATTGTGTGCAATTCACAGAATCCCTGTCATAGTCAAACGAGTAAATGCGCGCGCCAAGGCGATGAGCGGCAAGACTAAAAAGACCACTTCCAGAGCCTATATCGAGGAACGTTTTCCCCTTTAAATCCTCCATACCTAGTTTTTCTTTGAGACTATTTTCCGCTTCAATAATGCGTGCCTCATCCAAATGTTTTAGGAAATTTGACCAATTTTGACCAAAAGAAAACCGTTCTTTCGAGCCTGGAAGTGCTTCTGACTTTTCTAATAATTGTGGTGCTGTCATCATTATCTCTACCGCCTATAATCTCTGTCGTGCGCGCGCTTTTCGTTTCTAGCAGAGTAAAGTTTCTCCTTGAATGAAGCAATTATTTTTTGCGCGCCACAACATGGAGCCATAAACCCGAAGGCGCTGGAGCGATATTATTGCGAGCCTCTCTCGTCCATATTGCTAAAATATCAAAAAGATCATGGAGGTAAGGTTTGATCGTCGCCTCATCCATGTTGTAAAAATCACGTGCTTCGGTTGGCATAAATTCTGAGCCATATTTATAGGATGCATAAAAAATACCACCGGGCTTCAAAGCCTTATGCATTTTTTGATAAATACTTAATGTTTCATCATAAGGAACATGCAAAAGAGAAGCTTGCGCCCACACACCGTCAAAGGCTTCACTAAAATCTAACGCGTCAAACGTCAAATGCATCACGTCAAGTCCCGTTTCAAACGATGCTTTTTTCACCATTTCCACAGAAGCATCAAAAGCTGTCACAGCATATCCCTGACTCAAAAAGTACTTAGCATCTCGCCCCACACCGCATCCAGCATCTAAGATAGACGCGTTTTGAGGTAAATATTTGAGAAACATTGCATGGCTGTCGGACATATCCGTATGAATCGTCCGATCATAAAAAGATTGCGCATTTTGATTATAGTAATTGATCGTTTTAGTCCGCATCGTTTTAGTCCGCATCGTTTTTCTCCCTTAGGTTAATCTTTTGTTAACAGTAAAGACTTAAAATTAAAAATACGAAAAACTATCCTTCAAAGTACTTATTTTTTAGCACAAAAGAAACCTCTTATGGGCATTCAAAAAATTTTATTTTTTCTTATTCTCCTCTTCGCCGTCAACACATTGACATATGCTGAGATAAAAGATCAAAAGGAGGCGCCACTCATGACCTTTGATTATAAAAATCAACCCGAAGCTTTTTGGGAAAAATACCTTAAAGGAGAACAGCTCAGTGTGTGCCGCAACCATGGCACCGAGAGAGCGGGTTCAGGTCTTTATGATAAATTTTTTGAGGAGGGCACCTATTACTGTGCCTGTTGTGGCGGTGATCATGCTGTATTTGATTCAAATGCAAAATATGATTCTGGAACAGGATGGCCAAGCTTTTATCAACCCGTTGAGGGGGGTGTTATTGCGCGCACAGACCCCCATGATACATTGCGCGGCCTTGTAGGACTTGGCCGCACTGAGGTTATTTGCGCACGTTGTCATTCTCACTTAGGGCATGTTTTTGATGATGGACCTCCTCCCACAGGAAAACGTTATTGCATGAATTCCATTGCGTTGACTTTTTCCGCCAAGGGAACGCCTCCGAAAAGAACGTATACGGTCACAGAAGCAAAAGAATCACAGAAGTCCTCACCCAAATCCTCAAAGGAAACAGCTATTTTTGCGATGGGATGCTTTTGGTGCGGCGAATCAGAGTTTAGAGATGACAGTGGCGCGCCTTTAAAGGGCATTATTTCCCTTCGCGTGGGGTATGCGGGAGGATCAACCACTCATCCGACGTACGAATCCCACGAGGGGTATAAAGAGGCCGTTAAAATTGTTTTTGATCCCCTTGTTCTCTCCTACACAAAACTTCTCGATATTTTTTGGCACAATGTTGATGCCTTCGACGCAAAAGGGCAATTCTGTGACAAAGGATTTCCCTACACATCTGTTATTTTTGTCGGGAATAATGCTCAAAAAAAGGCTGCTATGGCCACAAAAGCAGAGATTGAAAAACATTTTGGAGCCCCTGTGCACACTGAGATTCTTGAATCACAGACTTTTGTTGACGCGGAGGAGTATCACCAAAACTATAAGCATAAAAATCCCGTGCGTTATCGCTATTACCGCTGGAACTGCGGTAGAGATCAACGGCTAAAGCAATTATGGCCTGAAAAATCCTTGCCAAATTCGCCAAAGGAGGACTAACTTTTGAAAAAAAAGATCTTATCCCCTGATTTCTGTGTGATTGGTGCAGGCTCTGGAGGATTGTCCTTTGCCGCTGGTGCAGCGCAAATGGGAGCGTCCGTTGTGCTTTTAGAAAAACATAAAATGGGCGGCGACTGCCTTAACGCAGGCTGTGTTCCCTCCAAAGCCCTTATTGCTGCATCAAAAATAGGTCACACTGTTGCCCATGCACAATCTTTTGGATGGTCTTTTTCCAAGGTAAACGTTGACTTTCAAAAGGTCCATGATCATATTCATTCCGTCATTGCCTCGATTGCACCCCATGATTCTGTTGAGCGGTTTGAGGGGCTGGGTGTGCACGTTATTCGCGAAGAAGGGCGATTTCTTGATAGAAATACCGTTGAAACGGAGCATCATCTGATTCAGGCCAAGCGCTTTATTCTTGCAACGGGAAGCTCACCTTTTATCCCCCCTGTTCAGGGTCTCGATACGGTGCCTTTCTTAACCAATGAATCTCTTTTTGACCTGACAGAGCTTCCCCAACATCTTGCGGTCATTGGTGGAGGGCCCATTGGCATAGAAATGGCTCAGGCCTTTAGACGCCTCGGCAGTGACGTTACTGTTCTTGAGGCGTTCAAAGCACTGCCTAAGGATGATCCTGAAATCACAGACAAACTTAAAGCAATCCTTGTGAATGAAGGCATCCATCTCCTTGAGGGTGTAACCCTTTTAAATATTGAAAAAAAAATCAACGATATTCACATTCACTATAAAAAAGCTGATGGAGAAAGTGCTGAGATTAAAGCGTCTCATATCCTTGTCGCCACAGGAAGACGCCCTCATATTCAAAACCTCAATCTCGAAAAAGCCGGAATAGAAGCCTCTCCTAAAGGCATTAAAGTTGATGATCATCTCAAAACATCAAATCCCAAAGTCTATGCAATTGGGGATTGCACAGGCGGCTATCAATTCACGCACGTGGCAGGATATCACGCGGGCATTGCCATTCGTCATAGTATTTTTAGGCTCAACGCAAAAGTCGAAACACGCGCCCTTCCTTGGGTTACATACACAGATCCCGAGCTTGCCCATGTGGGTTTTTTAGAATCTGGACTAAAAAGTCTAAAAAAAGACTATAAAGTATTAAGCCTCAATTTTAGTGAGAATGATCGCGCACACACTGAAAAACGCACCGAGGGGATGATAAAAGTTCTCGTATCGCCTAAGGGTGATATTTTAGGAGCGACCGTCTTGGGTGTGCACGCCGGTGAGCTCATTTATCCTTGGGTGATTGCCATTCAAAATAATCTCAAAATCTCAGCCCTTGCAAAGGCCATAGCTCCTTATCCCACGCTTAATGAGATTAATAAAAAAATCGCGGGTCAGTTTTATACCGATAAACTGTTTAGCCCTTTGATAAAAAAAATAGTGAAAGCATTAACGAGGTTTCTGCGGTGAGTTCTTTTAAAAAATATCTTCCTCTGGCAGTTATTGCAACACTCTCCATCCTTGCGTGGGTGTTTAATCTCCACCATCTGATCAGCCTTGAAGCGCTCAAAACCCACGAGAAATTTTTGAATGATTTTGTCCATCATCATTTTCTTCTAGCGATTTTTATTTATGGCATGGCGTATATCGCTGTCGTTAGTTTGTCGATTCCCATTGCCACAGTGATGACGCTTATAGGCGGATTTTTACTAGGACAAGTGTGGGGAGCCTTCTGTGTGGTGATAGCAGCCACTCTTGGTTCATCCATTTTATTTCTCAGCGCACGACTGGCCTCTTCAGGTTCAGCCTTCCAAAAGGAAAACAATAGGATCGAAAGAATGCGCAAGGGATTTCAAAGCAATGCTTTTTCTTATCTTCTCACCCTCCGTTTTATTCCCATATTTCCCTTTGCAGCGATTAATCTTGCCGCAGCTTTTTTTCAAATTCCGCTGAAAACATTTTTCCTCGCAACGTTTATCGGGATTATTCCTGGATCTTTTGTATATGTCTCCCTTGGCGTTGCCCTGCGCCAGGTTATTCAAACGCCTGATTTCTCACCCCATCTTGTTTTAGATCCGAAAATCCTCATAGCTTTTATCGGCCTTGGTTTCTTATCCCTTGCACCTGTTATTTATCACGTTATCGTCCGACGGAAAAACGCACCTTAGGTGAATTTTTTAAGCAAAATCAGCCCAGGCGTTATACATACGCCCAAGGGTTGTGAGCCAGCATAAGATGCCAAAAATAATACATACAGTTTGAAAAGACGCAGGGAACATGCATATAAAAAGCAGCACACATGCCGTTTCTGTGCCCTCACAGATCCCTCCGAGGTAGTAAAAAGATTTTTTGCCACGCCGTTCACAAACTATTTTTCTTTGACTTGCGATAATGGCGTAAGCTAAAAAGGAGGTCATGGGCCCAATAAAACTTAGAAGAAGAAAGGCAGCGTAAAACAAATTTTCTGTAGTCACCACCCCAAAGGCAAAAATGACGCCCGCATAAATTATGAAATCGCAAACAATATCAAGAAAACCTCCAAAATCCGTCAAATGAGTATGCCTGGCCACGGCACCATCTAAACCATCCGCAAGACGATTAAGCGCAATAAAAAGCGCAGCCACACTATATCTCCCAAGCATAATAGCCACAACGGCAAAGCTACCCAGAAAAAACCCCAAAAGCGTGAGGCTATTGGCAGAGACACCAATGTCTGCTAAACGCTTTCCTATGACATTCAGCGGTGGGTCGATCATTTTTCTGACGTAAGGATCGAACATCGTAGACTCAAAAATTTTATTAAAAATAATTATTATTCTAGACTATAGTGATTAAAATTTTCCCCATGATCAACAGCATCCATGAAAAATTTTCCTGTTACAGCAGATTTTAGCGTATGAAAATTAGCCTTGCTCCCCTTGATACAACCCATTTTCCTTTGCTTTTGAAGTGGCTTGAAACACCCCATGTGAAAAAATTTTGGGATCCTCATGTAACGTGGACGCCGTCGCTGATCCACGCGAAATATAGTGATTATGTCAAAGGTTATAAAATCGAGGGAGGCATTGCCAAACGCATGCGCGCTTTTGTGATCTGTGTCGATGATGTTCCTGTGGGGTATGTTCAGGGCTATGATGCGCATGATTTTCCACGGTCAAACCCTCTGATGGGGTTAAAGAATAATCTTAGCGCGTTTGATGTGTTCATCGGTGAGAGCGATTTTTTAAAACGCACAGTGGCGTCTAAGGCTTTGGAGTTGTTTTTTAAAATCCTTGATGAAGATTATGCCTATACGTTTGCCGATCCAGATCCAAAAAATAGAGCGGCTATTCGCCTTTATCAGAAAGCAGGTTTTAAAGAAATCGCTCCGCATACGGATGTTGACACAGTATGGATGCTTCGAAAATCCCCGCTGGCAGAACATCTTGAACAGCAAGAGCTTTCTCTTTTGGATGTGAAAGTAAGGGCATCACCGGCTCTTTTAGAACAACTTATTGACGATTCTTTTCGTGAATTTGGCAGCTCAGGCGTGATGTATACAAAACAAGATCTCCTTGCGCTTCTTCCTTTAGAAAAAGATCGAAAATTCACGGTCGATGCTTTTGAGGTGCAAAAAATATCAAAGGATGTTGCACTGATGACCTATGTCCTCATGGAAGAAAATGGATCATCGTTGCGTTCTTCGCTGTGGAAAGGGGATGAAAACAAGTGGCGCATGATTTTTCATCAGGGAACGACTATTTAAGGAGTACTCCCCCACACCAAAGCGAGGGAAGCTTCTTCCGATATTAGTTTGAATCGCTGCTTTCATTAAGCTTTTGATATATGATCTTTACAAGATCGTTAGCTGCCTCTTTGAATGTATACCCCTTAGGAATACCAATTGAAATGCCGTTTATGGGGCAGTTTTTAAAAATAAGTTTTTTAAACACTTCTCGATACTCTTGTAACTCACTGTCAGAGGAATATAGAATTGTATTAATCATGCCACTCGTAAAAGCACCTACATTAAGGATATGATGAAATTCTTCGCTATCCTTTAAAATATTATTATCCTTTAACACGTCATCTATAACAGCGGGTAGAGTGATTCCAGGTTTATAAAAATATTTTGGGTGCTCTGATGTGTTTTCAACAAGGAAATGATACGTGACCTTTAACTCCTTCGATGGCGTATAGTCTACGTTTTCTTTCTCTTCTTTTAAATTTTCACTTGCAAAGATAGTGTTAGCAGTGCAGCAGTGCAGCGGCGATTATTGCATAAGTCGACTTTTTTAACATTTTATATCTTTTATTGATAAGTTTTAACAAATACACATTATAAATATACTCTCATAAAATCAATAAGAAATTCTTTCTTAAGAAAAAAGTGTGAACTGTGATAAATATGATCGTAGAGGTTATTTTCTATAGAATGTATCGATGTCTATTCGTTTTCTGAACCCTGTTCTTATTAATCAAATTGCCGCAGGAGAAGTGGTGGAGAGACCCGCTTCTGTTCTGAGAGAGCTGATTGAAAATAGTCTTGATGCAGGTGCAACATCGATCAAAATTAATTTGCGCGAAGGGGGGAAAACATTTATCGAGATCATTGACAATGGCACAGGGATGAATGCCGATGATCTTGATTTGTGTGTGGAACGACACGCAACATCAAAGATTCCCGATAATAATCTTTTTAATATTCAAAGCCTTGGTTTTAGGGGAGAGGCCCTTGCGGCTGTGAGCTCTGTCGCACGGGTAGGCATTACGACACGGCAAGCCTTTATGGAAACGGCCCTTCATCTGTCTGTCTCGGGAGGAGAAAAATCAGTAATAACGCCAGCACAAAGCCCTATTGGTACGCATATTACCGTTCGTGATTTATTTTATGCAACACCTGCACGTTTGAAATTTTTAAAAACAACGGCCGTTGAGCTCTCCGCCTGTATGGATGTGATCGAGCGACTTTCTCTTTCTCACCCTCATGTGAGTTTTTATGTGACCCATAACGAGCGCACACTCCTTGCAGTTGCGGCCACAGATTCTTTTAATACGCGCCTGAGTAAAGTTATCTCAAAAGATTTTGGGGAAAACGCCATTAGAGTGAATTATCACGATGATTTTATTGCGATTGATGGGCATATCAGCCTGACGACGTACACTACATCCAGCGCCAATAAGCAATATTTTTTTGTGAATAGACGGCCTGTGAAAGACAAGTTGCTGCACACGGCCCTTAAACTTGTTTATCATGATTATATTCCGAGAGAGCGTCATGGTGTGTGCTGTCTCTTTCTCACCCTTGATCCCTCTCTTGTGGATATGAATGTGCATCCTGCAAAAACAGAAGTGCGCTTTGTTCAAAGTGGAAAAATTCGGGATGTGCTTTTGAGTGTGCTGCATGGATTTTTGCGAGAGCATCCCACACAAACGAGTTCACACCTGTCACAGGCAGCTCTGGAGGCGTTTACACCTGCGAATACCCTAGTGCCTCCACACTATTCTCCGTCCGTTATAACACCTTTGCAGCAACGTTTCGATGCGCGTCCCCAAGCCCCTACCCAGGCACGGTCCAGCGCACAGAAAAATAACGCTTTTTCTTTCACAAGGTCCCTTAGTGCGCAGTCGTCACAGACGCCTTCTTTTTCTCTTCAGGGGAATACAGCCCTTCAAACTTTTGAAGAGGTTGAGAGAAATTTAGAAAATCACAGCGACAATGAGGTTTATGCGGAGGAACAATCCGAGGAAAACGCCCTTGCGCACTATCCCCTTGGTCATGCACGTGCACAACTTTTTAAAAGTTATATTATCAGTGAGACGAACGACGCCTTTTATCTTGTGGATCAACACGCCGCCGCGGAAAGATTGTTTTATGAAAAACTTAAAAGGCAAATTGACCAAAGGGAGATTAAGCGGCAATTGCTTTTGATCCCTGAGATTATTGATGTGAAAGAGCATGTGCTGAAAAATACTCTTGCCCATCTTTCTTCTTTCAAGGATTTTGGGTTTATCCTTGAGCCTTTTGGCGTTTGTCAGATGATTGTTAGAGAAGCTCCCGCCCTTTTGGAGAATAAAAATATTAAACAACTCATCACGGATGTTCTCGATTGTTTTGAAGCAGAGGGAGACACTCTCGATCAGCATTTTCTGCGCTCACATATCCTTGAAAAATTATCTTCTATTGCATGCCATGGCAGTGTACGTTTTGGTCGCAGCCTTTCTCTTTTAGAAATGAATGCTCTTTTACGCGATATTGAAACAACACCCTTTGCGGATCAATGTAATCACGGAAGGCCGAGTTTTATTCGCCTCACGCGCAGTGATCTTGAGAAGCTTTTTGAACGGTCTTAGTGAAAATGACAGACAGCCACCGCACATGCGTGATTCTCACAGGGCCCACAGCATCAGGAAAGACACCATTTGCCCTCGCCCTTGCACATCCACTCAAGGGGGGACTTATCAATGCGGATAGCATGCAAATTTACGATCACTTGCACATACTTACTGCACGCCCCAGTGCAGAGGAACGACGCGCATGCAATGATTACGCCCTTGATGGGGTTTTGAGCGGCCATACAAAGGCCTCTACCGGATGGTGGGTCAAAGAAGCAGCCATGACAATCGAGAGTTATTTTAAAAGAGGTCTTACACCCATTGTTGTCGGAGGCACGGGCCTTTATCTTAAAAGCCTTGTCGAGGGTCTTTCACCCGTTCCAGATATTCCTGACGATATTAGGGCTTTTACACGTAATCTTCGAGAGATCCCCTTTGAGGTTTTAAAAAAAGATCTTGCTGCAACATTTCCGTACACAGACTTCTATCAAGATCCACAGCGTTTGCTGCGTGCCTATGAAGTTTATCTTGCAACGGGCAAACACATCAAAGATTTTCAAGGCATGAAAACCCCGACCGTTCGTTGTGATTTTATAACAATAGGCCTTTTGCCCAATCGTGATGCTCTTTACAAAAAAATTAATGAACGGTTTGATATGATGACTAAGCAGGGGGCGCTGGAGGAGGTTGAAGCCCTTTTGCGTATGAATCTTGATCCTGATCATCCTATTCTTAAGGCGACAGGCGTTGACGCGATTAAAGGCTATCTTAGTGGTCATTATAATCGACAGGAAATGACCGAAAAAGGTCAGCAACATACTCGCCAGTATGCCAAACGCCAGGTGACGTGGATGAAAAATCAGCTGGTTCTTGATTTTATGTTCGATTCTTTTTCTATCACCCTTGAGGATATGACAACGCGTCTAATCGAGTTCTTGGAAGCGCGCAAAACACTCAAAACAACGGATAATCCTGTGGAGTAGCGCCAAACGATTCGAGCGCATCACAGGATCACTATCATTCACCATCACTTCGTTAAAAAAAGCATCAATAGGCTCTTTGAGAGAGGCTAAAAGTGCACACTTTTCGTGATCTGAAACAGTGTCGTGCCATTTTGATGTTATATTGTCGAGAGCCTCAAAAAGATTTTTCTCGACATCTTTTTGAAAAAGATCCGGCATGAGCGTGTAATCCTCAGAGGTATCTTTTGAAGATTCTGCACGAAAAATATTCGCCGCACGCTTATACCCCGCAAGAAGAGCAGCGCCTGTGTCCGTGCCAAGTAATTGATGTAGGGCTGTCATTTTCAAAAAAGCGGCAGTGATATTAAGATTTGTGTCATCTTCGGGCATACAGGCCTTGATAACGCCGTGACTAAAGCCTTGATCCTTGAAATAAAAAGTCGCCCGTGTTGCAAGAAAGGCAAGGACATCCTTGGTTATTTTTTCTGCCGATGGACTGAGGTGCGTATAGGATGTCAGTGTGATTTTAATCAGTGTATCCACCGTGATCATTATTTTATTCTCCAAAAGAA
>JAKBAR010000046.1 GCA_021808925.1 Pseudomonadota bacterium
GAAAAATTCGTATCAAAACAGGGAAAATATTCGGAAAATCTGAAATTTCGTAAAAAAATGTGGGGAAAATCACTTTTTTTCATGAGATCCAGCGTGTTTTTCCAAAAATCGCTTAAATAATGTGCAAACGCGTATAAAAACGAAAAATTTCGTGTAAAAACAACAAAATTATTCCGAAAATCGCCAAAATACTCCGAAAAAATGGTGCGATTATGCTTGAACGAGGCAAAAAATGTGAAAAAATGAGTATATGTGAAGTTTTTTAGGATTGGTTTGCAAGTTTCTTCTGCGCATAAGCATAATGTGGTTTTATTTATCTAAGGTCGTAGCGAGGGATTTCCCTTGAAAAAGGAGACTTCCCACGGCTTGTTTCCACTAAATCACACGCTTTTTTAGTTTTTTTCTACACCTCCTATTTATTACACTTTACCTTCAGATTTTTTTGTCAAAAACATGATTTTTCCTATTGAAATGACCTTTTAATCTTATTATCTATAGGACAAAATAATTATCCGACGAATTCTGCCCCATGAATGCTAAAATTTTTCTCAGTCTTGCCCTTTTTGATGTTTTTTGTTCCCTCGCATGTTTTGCAGAAAATAGTGGGGATAATAATGAGCTGCCGCCCTATAGTGACGCGGAATCTTTCAAAGAAGATGATACGGAAGAAGAATCCCACGATCCAAGCCATAAGGACGACACATCCGCCAGTGATGCTTGATATTTTTTCTAAAAAAAGAGAGAAATGCGGTGTGTTAAGAGGATTGACTTTTGATCTTTTTGACAGTAGTATCGCTTCAGCAAAAGTTTTCGTTTATTCAAAATAGACACTTCAAAGACTAAGGAAAAGTAAGAGAATGCCAACCGTTCAGCAATTAATACGCAAGCCACGTGCGCCTAAAAGTTCGCGCAATAAAGTTCCTGCCCTTGAGGCATGCCCCCAAAAACGTGGTGTCTGCACCCGTGTGTTCACAACAACGCCTAAAAAGCCAAACTCCGCTTTGCGTAAAGTAGCGCGTATTCGCCTCACAAATGGTTTTGAGGTAACAGGTTATATTCCTGGTGAAGGACACAACCTCCAAGAGCACTCTGTGGTGATGATCCGTGGCGGTCGTGTAAAAGACTTGCCCGGTGTCCGCTATCACATTATTCGTGGTACATTGGATACCCAAGGTGTTAAAAATCGTAAACAAGCCCGTTCTAAATACGGTGCTAAGAGACCTAAATAAAATTACAGAATTAAGTTTAAAGAAGGAAATACTGCACTATGTCCCGTCGTCGCCAAGCTGAAAAAAAAGACGTTTTACCTGATCCAAAATTTGGGGATTTCGTCCTCTCAAAGTTTATGAATAGCCTTATGTATGAGGGTAAAAAATCCGTTGCAGAGAGCATTGTTTACGGTGCTTTTGATCGCATGCAAGGGAAAGGCGGTAAAAACGCCCTTGATCTTTTTCACGAGGCGATGAGCAATGTTAAGCCAACAGTTGAAGTGCGTTCCCGTCGTGTAGGTGGTGCAACATATCAGGTGCCGACAGAAGTGCGCTCTGATCGTGCGCAAGCTTTAGCGATTCGTTGGCTTATTCTAAATGCGCGCAAACGTTCTGAAAAAACAATGACAGAGCGTCTTGCGGGGGAGCTTCTTGATGCCTCCAATAACCGTGGTGCTTCTGTGAAAAAACGCGAAGATACCCATAAAATGGCGGAAGCAAACAAAGCTTTCTCCCACTATCGCTGGTAATGAGGGGAAAAATAGATTATGGCACGTACGACCCCGCTTAAGCATTATCGCAATATTGGTATTATGGCGCACATTGACGCCGGTAAGACCACAACAACTGAGCGTATTCTTTTTTATACCGGTAAGTCTTATAAAATCGGTGAAGTCCATGATGGCGCTGCAACGATGGACTGGATGGAACAGGAGCAAGAGCGTGGTATTACCATCACCTCTGCGGCAACGACCTGTTTTTGGAACGATCACCGCATTAATATTATTGATACGCCCGGTCACGTTGACTTTACGATCGAAGTCGAGCGCAGTCTTCGTGTTCTTGACGGTGCTGTTGCTGTGTTTGACGGTGTGGCCGGTGTTGAGCCACAGTCCGAAACCGTGTGGCGCCAGGCGGATAAATATAATGTTCCTCGTATTTGCTTTGTCAACAAAATGGACCGCACGGGTGCGAACTTTTACCGCTGCGTAGACATGATCGTTGATCGTCTTGGTGCGCGTCCTCTTGTGATGCAACTCCCGATTGGAATTGAGGCAGACTTTGTGGGGATCGTTGACCTTGTGGCGATGAAGGCTATTATTTGGCGCGATGAATCCCTCGGGGCAAAGTTTGATGTTGTGGATATTCCCGCGGACATGAAAGCAAAAGCCGAAGAGTATCATGCAAAGCTTGTTGAGCTTGCTGTTGAGGCTGATGATGCTGTGATGGAAGCGTATCTGAACGGTGAAGAGCCTTCTGTGGATACGCTTAAAGCATGTATCCGTAAAGGTGTTCTAAAAACACTTTTCGTTCCTGTTCTGTGTGGGAGTGCCTTTAAAAACAAAGGTGTTCAGCCCCTCCTTGATGCTGTTGTTGACTATTTGCCTTCGCCTGAAGATGTTCCAGAGGTTGTTGGAACAAACGTTGATGGTGATAAGGAAATGATTCGCAAAGCCGATGATAGTGAGCCTTTCTCTGGTCTTGCCTTTAAAATTATGACTGACCCGTTTGTCGGAACACTCACCTTCGTGCGTATTTATTCCGGTGTGCTTGAAGCTGGATCCTATGCACTCAATTCGGTTAAAGATGAAAAAGAGCGTATTGGTCGTATGCTTTTGATGCATGCAAATAGCCGCGAGGATATTAAAGAAGCGCGTGCGGGCGATATCGTTGCTCTAACAGGTCTAAAATATACAACAACCGGTGATACACTGTGTGATTCGATTAAATCTGTTGTGCTTGAGCGCATGGAATTCCCAGCACCCGTGATCGAGGTTGCGGTTGAGCCAAAAACAAAGGCTGACCAAGAAAAAATGGGTCTAGCGCTTTCGCGTCTTGCGAGTGAAGATCCTTCGCTCAGTGTGACAACGGATCACGAGTCGGGTCAGACCGTTCTCAAAGGAATGGGCGAGCTTCATCTTGAAATTATCGTTGACCGTATGCGTCGCGAGTTTAAAGTTGAGGCAAACGTAGGCGCACCTCAGGTGGCGTACCGTGAAACGATTACAAAGGCTTCTGAGATCGACTATACCCATAAAAAACAATCTGGTGGTTCAGGTCAGTTCGCGCGTGTTAAAATTGTGTTTGAACCGCAAGAATTGGGTCAAGGGTTCGAATTTATTAATGAGATTACCGGTGGTGCAATTCCAAAAGAATATATCCCTGGCGTTCAAAAAGGTCTAACCTCTGCGATGGATACAGGTGTGCTTGCAGGATTCCCCATGATCGATTTCAAGGCACGCCTCGTTGATGGTGCCTATCATGACGTTGACTCTAGCACCCTTGCTTTCGAAATTGCAGCGCGTGCAGCGTTCCGTGAAGGTATTCGCAAATGTACACCAAAGATTCTTGAGCCTGTGATGCGCGTCGAAGTTGTCACGCCCGAGGATTATATGGGCGATGTGATTGGTGACCTCAACAGTCGTCGTGGTCAAGTCACAGGTATGGATCAACGTGGTAACGCACGTGTCGTGAATGCGATGGTGCCTCTTGCTTCTATGTTTGGCTATGTCAATACATTGCGCTCCATGAGCCAAGGGCGTGCACAATTTTCCATGCATTTTGATCATTATGAGCAAGTGCCACAGCATGTTGCTGATGATATTATTGCTAAAAACACATAAATTTTTGTGCAAAAAAGTAAATGAGAAAGGCTCCCTTAAACGGGAGCTTTTTTTTTACATATCGTTGAGGCGGGCGATTAAATGTTATTATCTTTTTTGCGCGCATAATACGCAAGATAATCTAATTGAAATTCATTATAATCCTCATTTGCTTTTTGATTTCCATCCATGTCGAACGTTCTGCAGACAAGATGTTCACAACCGCTCAGCGTTGTGAGTCCTTCTTCTCCATTAAAAATATCTAGCTTAATATCAAACGATTTTTTATCATTTTCAGGGGTGATCATAATTTTTGGAAGAGTTTTTGATGTGGGAATCCCCTTTTCAAAAGTAATATCCTCTGACCAGGCACTCACCTTTATATTTTTATCGTCTGGCAATATTGTTAAATTCCAACATTCTTTTCCTTTTTTCGTGTAGATTATCAAAATATTGCGCGCGAAACCTTTTGGATCACAGACTCCGATTGCTTGACTATACCTTTTGTCAATTTGAGCGATACTTGGCAAATCAGTACCTATTTTTATAAAGGTTGTGGCCATGGATTTATCTATAGATTCCTTCGATAAAATTTCATCCTTATCCGCAGCCTGAACAGTTGCCAAACATGTGTACAAAAGGGAGGTGAGGAGGAATATGTTTTTCATAAAATGGGGTTCCTTAAAAAGATAGTGTTCTACCGCCACCATCGTAGGATATCGCGCAAAAATGTCAAGGTAACACGTTGTGCGAGAGGGCTTTTAAAATAGGGAAAGATCTTGTACCCTCCATCACATACGTTGAGTCATGACATTATTTTATGAAAAAAACAGTCACACTGATTGATGGATCAGGTTTTATTTTTAGAGCTTACCACGCACTGCCCCCTTTTACGCGTCCAGATGGCACACCTGTGGGGGCTGTGTTTGGATTTTGCAGTATGCTGCTTAAGTTTCTCGCGAATCCAGAGCTTTCAAAATGTGTTGTCGTTGTGTTTGATGCTGGGCGCGAAACTTTTCGCCATACACTTTACGCGGATTATAAAGCAAATCGTCCGCCGGCACCGGAAGATCTCATTCCGCAGTTTCCTCTTTTCCGCGAGGCATGTCTTGCTTTTAATCTGCCTGTTGTCGAAAAAGTTGGATTTGAAGCGGATGATGTGATTGCAACCTATGCAGAGCAAGCGAAGACAAAAGGGTGCGAGGTTGTTATTGTTTCGGCGGATAAAGATTTAATGCAGCTGATTGATGATCATGTGACAATGATTGATCCCCTTAAAAACAAGAAAATAGCGTTTGACGAAGTTTTTGAAAAATTTGGTGTGCATCCTGAGAAAGTGATTGATGTTCAAGCTTTAATTGGCGATAGCAGTGATCATGTTCCGGGTGTGCCAAGCATAGGGCCTAAAACAGCAGCAGAGCTTATTGGACAGTTTGGATCCTTAGAAAATCTTTATCAAAACCTCGATCAGATTAAGCAACCTAAACGTCGGCAAACTCTCGAGGAGAACAAAGACAAAGCTTTTCTCTCGAAAAAACTTGTGACCTTGTGCAAAGATGTTCCCCTTGATCTTGCGATTGATCATTTTCATCATCATGATTATCCCAAAGAAAGTATTGCAGCGTTTTTCAAAAAACAAAATTTTACTAGTCTTTTGAACCGTATGAGTGGGCCTGAAAAAGCTACAAAAGAACAAGCTGACTATCCAGCGATTACAACAAAAGAAGCTCTTATGGATTGGCTTGGGGATGTTAAAACCCATCTTGCCATTGATTGTGAGACAACATCACTAAACATTCAAGCAGCAGAGCTTGTCGGCATAGCCCTTGCAAAGGGAGAAGGAAATGCGTGTTATATTCCTCTTCAGCATCGGGGTCTTTTGAATGGCGGAATGCAGCTTAAAATAGAAGATGTGCACGCGGTCTTAACCCCCTATTTGCAGGATCCTAGTGTTTTAAAAATAGGTCATAATCTTAAATACGATCTTGCGATTTTAGAAAAATACGCTATGGCCTTTGACGTCTTTGATGACACACTTGTGATGTCGTATGACCTTGATGGAGGTAAACATCGGCATGGTCTCGATTTTCTCGCATCCCATTATTTTAATCACACAATGATTGCCTATGCCGATGTTACAGGCTCTGGAAAAAAGCAACTTAATTTCGCCGATGTGCCTATTGCCAAAGCGACGCAATATGCTGCAGAGGATGCTGACTATACCTATCGTCTTTACCAGTTACTCCGTGTGCGTCTCTATAAAGAAAAAATGGCGCATCTTTATTTTACAATCGAGCGGCCGTTCGTACCTATTTTACTAAGAATGGAAGCGCGTGGCATTCGTGTGGATGCAGCGATTTTAGAAAACCTCGGGGAGGATTTTAAAAAACGCGCAAGTCTTTTAGAGCAAGAAATTTATGCACTTGCGGGACGTTCTTTTAATATTAGTTCACCCAAACAACTTTCTCAGGTGTTATTCGAAGAACTCAAGTTGCCTGAACCTAAAAAAACAAAAACGGGGGCGTTTACAACGCATGCAGATGTGCTTGAGGATCTTGTCACAGCGGGTATTCCCATTGCGCAAAAATTAATGGATTGGCGGAGCCTCGTCAAACTTCAAAGTACTTATGTTGAGGGGCTTCTTGCAGCCATTGATCCTCACACAAAGCGTGTGCACACATCGTATAATCTAGCGGGAACAACAACAGGGCGGTTATCGTCCTCTGATCCGAATTTGCAAAATATTCCTATTCGGACAGAAGATGGTCGTAAAATTCGCTCAGCCTTTATAGCGGAAAAAGATTTTAAACTTGTCAGTTTTGATTATTCGCAAATTGAGCTTCGTCTTTTGGCGCATATGGCGGATATTCCTTCCCTCAAGGAGGCTTTTTGCGAGGGGGTTGATATTCATAGGCTCACGGCGAGTCAGATTTTGAATATACCGAAAAATCAGGTCACAGACGAACAGCGCCGTTCGGCAAAAGCGATTAATTTTGGTATTATTTATGGCATAAGCGCCTATGGCCTCTCTCAGCAGCTTAAAGTGCCTCAGGCTGAGGCGCAAAATTATATTAATCTTTATTTTAAACAGTACCCTGGCATTCAAGCGTATATGGAGGGTATGAAAGATTTCGCGCGCAGCCATGGGTATGTGCAAACGCTTTTGGGACGCAAATGCTTTACACCAGGGATTCTCGATAAAAGCTATGCTATGCGCAATTTCTCAGAGCGCCAGGCGATTAATGCACCGCTGCAAGGAAGCAATGCAGATATTATGAAATGTGCAATGATTAAAATTGACGCACTTTTGGCGCATAATTCCCCTAACGCCCGTATGTTACTGCAAGTTCATGATGAGCTTGTTTTTGAGATTCATAATGACTCTGTGGAGGCGATCACGGCCCTTATCAAAAAGAGTATGGAAACGATTATAAACCTTTCTGTGCCCTTAGTCGTCGATGTGGGAGTGGGAGAAAACTGGGAACAAACTTAAAAAGAGGGAGATTTAGCTAAACTCTAAACCTAAAAGTGATGCGCGGTTCAGAGCAATATTCGACAACAGGGGTCAGTTCTTTTGAAAATTTCCCTTGTGTAAAAAGATCAATGGTTTTCTCCCAAAATCTCAGGCCGCGAGTGTTGATGGGGAGAACGTTCAGGTGCCACTGTCCTTTGTGCATAGACCATAATTGCTTTATGGCCTCTTGCGCTGTTCCTTTGCCTTGGAAACGGCTGAGAATGAAAAATTCGCCTAAGTACCAATCTGCCTGTGATTCTTTGGGTTCTTTTCTGATACAGGCGAGTCCAGCAAGCTCTTGATTGTTTTTAATCAGGTAAAATGTTTTATGGTCTTCGTCGATATAGCGCCGCATGTTTGCAAAAACAGCCGAATGCTCGTACGCTATTTCCAAGCCCTTACCGTTTTCTTCAAAAGGCCAATCCCAATAGCGGGCAAGCTCATAAATAAAAAAGGGAATCATTTTTTGAATAATTGGCCAATCCTCAAGGGTTGCTTTTGTCAACGTGAGCATTTTATTTTTCATCCCCCTTGAATAACAACCGATGAATCCGGTGAAAGATACGCGATGATTTCTCTCAGGTCCCCCTCGCTAAATGCCACACATCCTGCTGTTCCTGTATAGCCTTCGCGGGCAATATGAATAAAAATAGCACTCCCTTTAAAAGGCACAACAGGATCGTCGTTATACCCAACCTCGATAATCATGTGATAAACATCATCATCACGCCAGAGCTTTTCATGGCTAATGGTAAGGTCAAATGTTAAAAGATCAACGCGTTTGTTATAGTCAAAATGCTGAGGCTCATCGCACCACCCATCACTGGGTTTTAGCGCATGTTTGGGGAGAAGAGTTTCAAGGTCACTCTTTTTATAAATATCGTCGCGGTAAAAAAGTCTGCGAAGGGGGAATGTCCCTGTGGGGGTGGAACCGTCGCCTTCTTTTTTGTCTGTGGCTGCGATAAAACCATTTCTTCCCACAGCACAGGTGTACGTTTTTCCGTTGATCGTTGCCGTATAATGACTCTCTTTTTCACGAACATACAGGTGTTGTGGCTTTTCCATAAACGCTTCTCTTTTCGTGGAGCAATGCCCTTTTTATAATATTTTTTCGGTCTTAGGTAAATGTGGTTATTTTTTTTAATTTCTCTCCTACTTAGTTCGTGGGTGCTAAGGTTTATGAGGTGTATGGGAAAAAAATTCTCTAAAAACCCATTTTTTTTATTTTTCGGCATATTTTTCCTACCAAAGCCCCATTTGTTAACGATTTGTTTAGAATTGATGCCCTAGGATGAAGTTATAAATTTTAAATAAATACACTTAAAAGTGAACGAATTTAAAGAGTTCCTTACGAATCTTGGTACAGGCAAGCTCATGGTCTTGATCGGAGCCGCCATGGCCTCTTTTGCCTTTTTAGCTTACCTTGCTTTTCAAACGACAAAACCCGATATGGCACTGCTTTTTTCACAAATAGATGAAGCGGATGCAGGACATGTTGTGGAACGCCTTGAATCCATGGGGATACCTTATGAGTTGCGTGGGAATGGCACACAAATTTATGTCCCAGATGATCGCGTGGCGCGTATTCGCATGGATCTCGCTCAAGCAGGTATTCCTCATTCTGGTTCAGTTGGCTATGAGATTTTTGATAAAATGGATATTTTAGGCATCTCGAGTGCGATGATGGACATTAATATGTTACGTGCACTCGAGGGGGAACTCAGCAAATCCATTCGATCGATTCAAGGTGTCTCCTCTGCACGAGTGCATCTTGTGATCCCTAAAAGAGAAATTTTTAGCAAAAGCCATGTTCAACCCACGGCATCGATTGTTTTAAAAATGAATTATGGGCGCCTTAACCAAGCACAAGTCCTTGGCATTCAACATCTTGTCGCATCGGCTGTTCCAGGGCTTTCTTATGAGAAAATTACAATTGTGGATGATAAGGGTAATCTTCTTGTCAGGCAAAGCGATGGAAGTGGTTTTGATGTCAGTAATAATCAAGAGATACGTTCTAGTTATGAGCAAAAATTAGCCCAAACGATTGAAAGCCTTTTGGAGAAAACCCTTGGTCCGGGGAAGGCACGGGTTGAGGTGAATGCAGATATGGATTTTGATAAAGTCACGATTAATTCCGAGGACTTTAATCCTAATGGTCAAGTCGTTCGCTCCACAAATACAACGGGTGAGAATGGATTGAGTACAGAACAAGATAATGGGGGGGGGGGTATTTCAGTTCAAAATGCTTTGCCAACTGCCACAGGCGGTAGCAGTGCTGATAATACAAAGTCATCGAATAAAAATAGTCGCAATGAGGAAAGCACTGTTTATGAGATTTCTAAAACACTGAAAACACAAGTGAAGGAATCTGGCACTGTTAAAAAACTTTCTGTGGCCGTCCTTGTGGATGGGATTTATGGAAAGGATGGTAAATACAGTCCGCTTCCTAAAGAAGAACTAGATAAACTTTCAACACTTGTCAAAACGGCTGTTGGCTTTAATAAAGCGCGTGGCGATGTCGTTGAGCTTATCAATCTTCCTTTCGCACCCTCAGAAGCCCCTGATGCGCCTTTGACAATGGTTGATAAAATTCTATCTCAAGTGAGCTTGTCACATATTGCTGATATTGCTATCCCAGGTATTATTGGACTTTTAACCATTCTTCTTTTTGTTAAACCGTTTATCGGGCGTGTGATAGAGGAAATTAAGGCATCAGCAAACCCCATTCTCCTTCCTTCAGAAGGTGATGTGCAACTATCAACAAATCAAAATCCTATGATGATTGAGAATAAAGCCGAGGAGGAGATCCCACCGCCTGTGAATTCGGCTCAAAATATTCGGGATTTGATCGAGCAACACCCAGAAGAAACAGTGAATATTATTCGCAATTGGATGGCGACACCTACTGAGGGAGCCAAACGATGAAAATGACCTCAGATTATGCAACGCTTAAAGGAATTGAAAAAGCTGCAGCGTTTTTGCTGACACTTTCAGAAGAACAAATTGGAAAAGTTTTTGAACGAATGGATGAGGAAGAAATTAAAGAAATTTCTCTGACCATGTCCCAATTGGGTAAGATTGATGGGGCCATTATGGAAAAGCTCCATAGTGATATTAAAAAAGAACTTTATTCATCAGGGGCGATTATAGGGAGTTTTGATACAACAGAAAAACTCTTGCAAAAAATTCTTCCAAAAGATCGTGCTGAAAGTATCATGGAGGAAATTCGGGGACCAGCAGGACGCACGATGTGGGATAAGCTTGCGAATGTTCACGAGTCGCTTCTCGCAAATTATCTTAAAAATGAATATCCACAGACAATCTCTGTTATTTTATCAAAAATAAAAATGGAACATGCCGCAAAGGTATTGAGTGTTTTTCCAGATAACCTTGCTATGGAGGTTGTCCTTCGTATGCTTCGTATGGAACCTGTTCAAAAAGAAATTATTGAGGATATCGAGCGAACGCTGCGCACAGAATTTATGAGTAGTCTCTCGCGGTCAAATAAAAGGGATCCTCATGAAATGGTTGCAGAGATTTTTAACTTTTTCGATCGTTCAACAGAAGCTCGCTTTATGGGTGCACTTGAAGAACGCAATCCAGAATCCTCTGAGCGCGTCAAATCATTAATGTTTACCTTTGATGATATTGTTCGTATTAGTGCCCAAGGGATCCAAACACTCATTCGCGTGTCGGATAAATCTAAACTTGGGCTTGCTCTCAAAGGCGCCAACGATACGATTAAAGATCTTTTCTTCCGTAATATGTCCGAGCGTGCTGCTAAAATTATGAAAGAAGATATCGCTTCACTCGGGCCTGTAAAAATGAAAGATGTTGAGGAAGCGCAAAGCGCTATTGTTCTTACAGCGAAAGATCTTTCGGATAAGGGAGAGATTGATATTAGGTCAAGTAGTGATTCTGATGATGAAATGATAGGGTAGAAAAAATGAGTCATAGTACACTTTTTAATAAAAAATTTCTCTTTGAAACAGATTTTGATCAAACGGCTGTCGAAAAAACGTATGACCAACAAGATATCGATATTGCATGTCGTCAAAGTTATATTGAGGGTGTTGATGCAGGGCGCCTTCAAACACTTAAGGAAATTGATGCAGAATGCCGCACGATCCTGACGCATATTGCAGGGGCACTTCAGAATATTCGGGCAATTGAACAGCAAAGTTTTATGAATGCAGGGATTATTGCTGAAAAAATAACAAAAGCAATGTTTCCGACTTTTTTTGAAAAAGGTGCTTTTTTAGAGGTTCAAACTGTTTTGAGCAACGTCTTAGAAAAGCTCAATAGTACGAATGCTTTAACACTTTATTGCGCTCAAGAAATGGAGCCTAAGCTTAAACAGTTTATTGATACGCTTCAAACAGACACGTTGATCAATATTCATGCTCAAAAAGATATGGCTATTTCGGATATTAAAATTGATTGGAAAACAGGTTTTGCGGAGCGTGATCAAGGGCTACTTCAAGAAACAATCGATAATCTTCTAGAAAACTATACAACAGAGATTCAAACAAAGACTCATGAGGGAGAACAATAATGTTATGGGATGACGAAAACACAGAAACTGTGGGGGACGCGGGTATTATGCAAGATGATATTGATGCTCTTATGGCGGGTGAGAGCTCCATGGAACAACGTGCAGGGAGCCACGCCCCCCCCCCCC
>JAKBAR010000005.1 GCA_021808925.1 Pseudomonadota bacterium
CAGAAAAATGGGCGAAAAAAGCTTCAAAATAGTGAAATTGTTGATCAAAACAGGGAAATTATTCCGAAAATCGCCAAAATTCTGCAAAAATGGGCGAAAAATCACTTTTTTCGTGAAAAATCGCTTAAATAATGTGCAAAAGGGCATAAAAATGGAAAATTGCAGGCCTTAATAACTACCTAAAAAATCTATTTGATCAAAAGCTCTAGAATTTGTACCACATTGAGAGCCGCCCCCTTGCGCAAATTATCAAAAGCAATCCACAGATTAAGTCCGTGACGTGTGCTTGAATCATGGCGAAGACGGCTAATGAAAACAGCATCCTCGCCTGTGACTTCTGTGGGCGTTGAGTAGGTCTCAAAATTGCTCAGCAAGCGCACACCCGGAGCATTTTTAAGGCATGATTGCGCCTGAGCAACGGTGATCTCGCTATCAAACGTAATATTCACACTGGCACAATGCCCTATAAAAACGGGAACACGCACGGCTGTCGCTGTAGTTGGAATGGCACGGTGCATGACTTTTTGAAATTCACTGATAATTTTGATTTCCTCGCCCGTATCCCCCGAATCCTCTATATCATCAATATGGGGAATAATATTAAACGCAATGGGCTTGGGAAGATATTCAGCCTTTACAGATGTATTCATATAAATGGCCCGCGTTTGGTTATAAAGTTCGTCCATCGCCCCCTTACCCGCACCTGAAACAGATTGATACGTACTCACGACAACACGCGAAATTTTCACAAGATTATCTAGCGGCTTTAGCGCCACAGCAAGAGCAATCATCGAGCAATTTGGGCTTGCAATAATCTTTTTATCCGCAAGTTTTATATCTTCTGGATTCACTTCTGGAATCACCAGAGGAATATTTTTCTCCATCCGAAAGGCACTACTATTATCAATCAATATAGCGCCAGCACTTGTAATACGGGGGGCAACTGTTTGAGTCAGCGCACCGTCAAGGGAGCTTAAAACAACATCCATCCCATGAAAAGCAAAAGACTCAAGGGCATGAACGCGCAGTGTATGCTCATCCCCATAAGATATCTCACCGCCCGCTGAATGCTGTGACGCAATCGCTGTAATTTGTGAGGCGTGAAACCCACGCTCGTTTAAAATTTGGAGAAGTGTGCGCCCCACATTACCAGTGGCGCCAAGAACAGCAATTTTCATTTTTTTCTTTTGCATTTCTGCCTCCCCCTAGACATAGAAAGACGTTGCTAAGATCTATGTCTAGCACAAGTAGCGATGAAATTGTGGTGATTTTGCGGGAGAACAATAAAAAATGTGGCTGGGGTACTAGGATTCGAACCTAGGAATGTCGGTACCAAAAACCGATGCCTTACCGCTTGGCTATACCCCAAAGATAGAGAATTTATAAACGAACGAGGTCTTTTTTGCAAGGGCTTTTCCCCTTTTTGGAAATTTATTTGCACCTTTTTTGTGGAATCTTGTTAAATTTTTTTCGAGAAAATTTAAAGTCAGAAGAGAGCCCCTTGCAATATTAGATTTTTTAGTCTATATTTAGACTAATCAGTCTAAATATTTTTGGCCCCTGCACATGTCGATCTATGCACCTCTTGCGAAAAGTATCGCGCAACTTTTTTCCCCTTTTGTGGAAATTGTGATTCACGATCTTGAGAGCGGTAAGCTTTCTTTTATTCATAATGCTTTTTCGAAACGCCAGGTGGGAGATCCCTCGTATTTAGACAAAAATATTGATTGGGATGGTTTGAGTCTGAGTGAGATTATTTATGATAAAATAAACTTTGACGGGCGCATGATTAAATCCGTTTCAATTCCCTTGCCGCTCCATAATTTCACACGCCGGGAGCTTCTTTGTATTAATTTTGACACAAGCTTTTTTCACACACTTAAGCCCTTTATTGACCAAGTTTTAGCGTCACCTCTTTTCCAAGAAAAACCCGAAGCGTTGTTTAAGGATGATCTCGACAGTCGTCTTCATGCGTTCATTCATGAATATGTGCAAAAACATCGTCTTGTTTTAAGCGCTCTTACAAAGGAGCAAAAGCGCGCCCTTCTCTATGATCTTTATGATAAAGGGGCTTTTGAGCATAAAAATGCAGCAACCGTTATTGGACGTATTTTAGACCTGAGCCGTGCCACCATTTATAACTATTTAAAAGACATCAAAGAATTATAAAGGATAAAAAAAAATGACATTTCCAGTTTTTAAACTCGAAGAATATTTTACGCACTATGAATTTTCAGCCCCTTATTTGTTGTGTTGTAGTGATGCGCAAACTCTTTCTGTGAGTGAATTAGTGGCCCTTGCCGATGACGAATGCCGTGACAAGTGGGAGCGTCTTTCCCTTGGTTACACAGAAGTCAGTGGAAGTCCGAGCCTGCGCCAGGATATTGCAGCGCGCTATCACGGGCTGAGGGCTGAGAATATTGTGTGTTTTGCAGGCGCAGAAGAGGGTATTTTTACCGTTTTCTCAAGTCTTTTACGCAAAGGGGATCATGTGATTGTGATCACACCGTGTTATCAATCTTTGCGTGATATTCCGCGTACCCTTGGGTGTGATGTGACGAGCATTGACCTTTTGGAAGAAGAAAAATGGCAGGTGGATGTGGTGAAAATAAAGCATCACTTACGCGATAATACGCGCCTTGTGATTATTAATACACCGCATAATCCAACAGGACAAATGATGGATCAGGAATCGTTAAAGACCCTTATCAATATGCTGCGCACTCATGGTACGTATCTTTTTTCCGATGAAGTTTATTTTCATCTGGGCCCCAGTGACACACAATGGTCGTCGCAAGTTGCAGAAATGTATGAGCGCGGGATAAGCCTTAATGTGATGAGCAAAGCTTATGGTTTGGCGGGCTTGCGTATTGGTTGGATTGCAACGCAAGACAAAGAGATCCTTCAAAAATGTGTGTATTTTAAACACTATACAACTATTTGCAATGCAGCACCTTCAGAGATTTTGGCGCAGATAGCCTTGCGCGCACATAAAACGATTCTTCAGCGCAACAATCATATCATTGATAAAAATTTAGAGCTTTTTGAGGCGTTTTTAGAAAAATATAAAAATCTTTTTTCCTGGATCAAACCCAAGGGAAGTTGTACAGGCTTTGTGCATTATTATGGGCATGAGTCGGTGGATGATTTTGCTAAAAGACTTGTGCAAAAGAATGGCGTTCTCTTGCTGCCTGGATCTATTTATGACGCAGGAGATCGTTATTTTCGCGTAGGGTTTGGGCGCAAGAATTTTAGTGATGGACTTAGTCGGTTGGAAAATTTTTTAGCAGAGGGCGGACGATGATTCTTTTCACTTACGACGATATTCAAAAGACTTTAAAGATTGAGCGTGATTTGGGCGTTCTTTTAGAGGCGCAAAAACAAGCTTTTATTGATTTTTCCGAAAAACGCATTACCGTTCCATTGCCGATGCAGCTCCATTTTCACAATCATTTGGGCGAACCTGTGGGCGATTGTCACGTTAAGGCGGGCTATGGCAATAGTGACCATTTTATTGTGAAAGTTGCCACAGGATTTCCCCTGAATGCTGCGCATCACCTCCCTTCTGGTGATGGGATAATGATTCTTTTTGATGCGAAAACAGGGTTGATCAAAGCGCTTTTTCAAGACAAAGCTTATTTAACGCATCTTCGGACAGCCCTGGCTGTGTGTGCTGTGACAACGCTAACACCTTTTCCAGTGGAGGCCTTTGGGATTGTTGGAACAGGGACTCAGGCTAAACTCTGTGCTCAGCTACTTCGGCACCTTTATCCCGAGGCCCCCGTTTATCTGTGGGGAAGGTCTGAGGATAAAGCCCGGGCGATGGCTTTGGAACATGATACTCTTTTTTGTCCAAGCCTTGATGATCTTTTAAATAAAGTCACCTGTGTGGTCACCACAACATCGAGTCATACGCCGCTTTTTTATGCGCACCAGGTCAAATATCCTTTGCATATTATTGCGGTGGGGGCCGATGGTGGTGGAAAACAAGAGCTGGCCCCTGACCTTTTCAAAGAAGCGGACCCTATTCTTGTGGATAGTAAGCTTCAGGCGATAACCTTTGGGGATACGTCCCATGCGCTTAAGCTCGGCATGTGTTCTGAGGATAAAATAGTGGAGATTGGCGCTATTTTTTCAAAGAATTCTTGTTCTCTCAAAGCAGGCCTGAAAAAATCACCCTTGATGATCACGGACCTGACCGGTATTGCCGCACAAGATTTAGCCATCGCAGAGTGCGTTTATGCAGCTGCAGTGGCTATTTAGAGACTGATTCTCATGGAAAAATTAAGTTTTTTTGGGCTTTTCACCTAGTTTTAATCCCCCAATTCAGAGTTTTTTGGGGAAATTGAAATTAATTGAAAGACTTTTTCCTCTTCCACGGTAAAACACGTATGTATTTTTAACTTCACATCCTTATGCATTTCTGTATAATGCCAGATATGGCAGGGGGCACTTAGCTCAGTTGGTAGAGCAGCTGACTCTTAATCAGCGGGTCACAGGTTCGAATCCTGTAGTGCCCACCACATCCCTCTAGCCATCTATTTTAGAGACTCTCTTCAAATGCGTGGCAATTCTTCTGCAATAAAAAATGTCATTGATATTAATAGTGTCTATCAAGACGCGTATTGTCAGTCTCTCGAAATAGCATATGGTTCGGGCATGATGTCAGAGGGAGGCATTGAAGGCATTGATCTGATGTTCGAGGGGATTGATTTTACGCATAAAAGCGCTCTTGATTTTGGTTCAGGCCTTGGGGGAATTGCTTTTTACCTCGCTGAAAATTACAACGCACAGGTTGTTGGCGTGGAAATTAATGAGACCATGATTGAGACAGCACAAAAGAAAACGCCTGTTTCACTCAAAGATAAAGTTTCTTTTGTTCACAGCCCTGACGGTCAGTCTTTGCCTTTTCAAGAGGCTACTTTTGATATTGTTTATAGTCGAGGCGTTCTTGTGCATCTCACGCGCCAGCAAAAACAAGGTGTTTTTGAGGAACTTTTTCGTGTCCTGAAAAAAGGAGGCACCCTTGTGATTCACGATTGGCTAAGTCCAAAAGATGATGTGTGGGGGCACACTATTCAAGAGTTAATCGCATCTGAAAAATTTCCTCTCTATGCCCTTTCTCCGCAATCTTATCGAGAAGATTTAGAGCGAGCGGGTTTCACAGATCTTAGATTGAGTGATCACTCTGACATTTTTTCGAAATATAATTTTGATGTGGCCAAAAATCTTGAGAAGGATGCTATACGGGAAGAATTTTTAAAACTCTTTGATGCAGAAACCCTTTTATCCCATAAAAAAGGCTATGAAAATATCGCCACATCCATGCAAATGGGGGAGGTGATAAGCGGTCTTTTTGTTGCCCATAAATCACTTTAGGCCTGCTGTTCTCATTCCCTAAAGCAAATGACGATCAAAAAGTTCTTTAATCCTTGACAAAATCATTTTTTTCAGCCATTTTGAGAGAATGAAGAGAGTTTGTTTGACACACATCGTCGTCGTTTCTATTATTGTCGGCTAATGCCGACCGATCTTCTTTACCCTCATTTTTATCGCCCTTTTCTTTCAACCTTATCAAAAGGTCTTTAGTTTATGTTAAAAACGGTTTTAACCGCTGGATTCGCCATGTTCTCTATGTTTTTTGGCTCCGGTAACCTTGTCTTTCCCTTGCTTTTAGGGACACAAACCCTTAGTCATAGTTTATACGCCACCCCAGGTTTTTTATTAACCGCCGTACTCGTACCCTTTCTTGGCCTCATTGCAATTATTGCGTTTGACGGTGACAGAGAAAAATTTTTTGCAACGCTCGGCAACCTTCCAGGGTTTATTTTAGCCTTTCTCATTCTTGCTCTTATTGGCCCTTTTGGCGTTATTCCGCGCTGTATTATAGTGGCTTATGGTGGTCTGCAGCTTGTTTGGCCGACGCTTTCTTTTCCTCTTTTTAGCGCTTTCTTTTGTCTGCTCACAGGAGCTCTGATCTGGCGATCCAACAAAGTTGTTAGCATTATTGGCCTTGTGCTTACCCCTTTTAAGCTTGGGGGAATTGTGATTCTTATCCTTTTCGGTCTCTATTTTGCAGCGCCTGAAGAAAGCAGTCTCATACCCTCAATCGGTGCCTTTAAGCTTGGGGCGAGCATGGGCTATCAAACCCTCGATCTTATGGCAGGGTTTTTCTTTTCTGCAACGATTGTGGCCTATTTACGGGATCATCTCAAAAATAAGTCTGATAAAAAACAACTGCTTCTCTCAAGTTTTGGCGCATCGATCATTGGTGCCCTTTTGCTCACGCTCATTTACATTGGGTTTATAAAACTAGGGGCCAGCTATGCTCCCCATCTTCAAAGTGCAAGTCCTGAAGCACTTTTAGCAGCGATTGCTGGCCTGACCATGGGGAAATATGCTCTTGTGATTGTCAGTACAACACTCGCTGTGTCTTGCCTAGCAACAGCTGTGATTTTATCGAATTTATTCGCAGAATTTTTGAAAAAAGACATTGCCGAAGAGCGCCTTCACATTAATTTGCCTCATGCCGCGAGCATTATTTTAACAATTGGCGTTACATTTTTGATTGCTCAGTTGGGGTTTGCTAAAATTTGCCAAGTCCTTGGAACTATTTTAACGGTGACCTATCCCGCACTCATCGCATTAGCAATTCATCACATATTGCGATTTTGGTATGATTTTAACTACAGCAAGATGATTTTCTGGGGCGTTCTCATTCTATCTATCGCTATGACTTATTTTTAGACCAGAAGAAAACTCTGCCCCTTGAGTATTTTTATACTGGGGGGCAGAGTTTTTTAGCGTTAGCTCTCTCTTTTTTTGCAGGACGTGCAGGGTTTTACCGCCGCACTTTCCTCTCCATCCTCACCCAGTCCAAAAGCACCGCCTTCATTAATATTGGAAGTCGTAGCTGCCGCAGGCTTTACAGGGCGTGTGCAAGGACCATTTGTTTCATCACCACACGCCTTTTCATCCCCGAGCTGAAAAAATTCAGGATCATACGCATAGTAAATAGCCGGATCAGGGTCTTTTGGGTGATTCCATTTATATCCTTCATATCCATAGCCAAGGGCAAGTGTTACAAGAATTGAAATCGTGGTGGGTTCTGGCAGAAACATTCAAAAGCTCCTTATCATTGAATGACGTCATTTTAGCTGACTGTAGCATAGGAAAGTTTAAGAATCAGTAAAGTATTATCGATTATTTTTAAAAAATTCTCGCCGAAAAATTAGGAACACAGTTATCAAGAGAGAATCATGATTGGACAACTGTGGTTCAGAAGTGGTATTTAAGAAAGGAAGATACACGATTATCACTTCTTTTTATTATTTAAGTAGGTTTTCCATGGATACAACAGCGCTTCAAGCCGCCACTGTTCAAACACATCAAGCAGCACAGACCGCCCTTAATCAAGTGGCAACGCAGACAGGCGTTTCGATTTGGGATCTTTTTTGGGGAGCAACCCCTGTTGTCAAACTTGTGATGATTGTGCTTTTGGTCGCTTCTTTTTGGTCGTGGACGATTATTTTTAATAAAGTGATTAAGCTTCGCAAACTTCACGGACACGCTGCGCATTTCGAAGAATCTTTTTGGTCAGGGGGATCCCTTGATGATCTTTATGACCGGCTGCATGGCAAGTCTTATGATCCTATGAGTCTTATTTTTTGTTCAGCGATGCGGGAGTGGCGACGCTCTCTTTCCAAAGGGATGGCGCGCTCCAATGAACTTCGCAGCACATTGCAACAGCGTATCGAACGCGTTATGCAGGTGACTCTTTCAAGGGAAATCGAGGCGATTGAAAAGCATATGGGGTTTCTGGCAACCGTTGGATCCACAGGCATGATCATTGGGCTTTTTGGTACTGTGATTGGTATTATGAATAGCTTTGAGGCTATCGCGGCTCAACAGAATGCGAACTTAGCTGTTGTTGCACCCGGTATCGCTGAGGCTTTGTTTGCCACAGCAATTGGACTTGTTGCGGCTATTCCTGCCATGGTCGCATATAACAAACTTTCCTCTGATATTAATCGCTATGCCAATAAACTTGATACATTTGTCAGTGAGTTTACATCGATTATCTCCCGTCAACTTGAGGAGGCAGCATAAAAATGGCAGGCGGCTTTCACAACATGTCACGCTCTAACAGACGTGTGACGCGCGCAGCCTTTGCGGATATTAATGTTACGCCCCTTGTGGATGTCATGCTTGTCCTGCTTTTGATTTTTATGCTGACAGCGCCGATGCTCACTGTGGGTGTGCCTGTGGATCTTCCTAAAACACAGGCAGCAAAACTTAATGATCAAATCGAGCCCCTCGTGGTGTCGGTGAATGCGGATGGGCAGGTTTTTTTACAAGAAACAGAAGTGCCGATGAAAGAACTTATTCCAAGACTGATGGCGATTACAAATAATAATCCCGAGGCTAAAATTTACGTGCGTGGCGATAAAAATCTTACCTATGGACAGATTATGGAAACCATGGGATCCATTGCAACAGCCGGTTTTACAAAGGTATCGCTACTGGCAGAGCTCCCGGCGCACACCCCAAATACATCAAACAATACGCCAGAAAAAACATCATCTCCTTCTAAAAAACAGCAGCAGCCGTTGAAGAAAAAGGCAGTGAGGTAGACCTTTAGCATGAAAAAGTCGGCTTTTTTCTCTGCCCTTTTCCATATCCTTTTTTTAGTGATTCTTCTTGTGGGGATTCCGCTGCCCCAACGTACTGTTCCGGTGAATGAACAGCCCATTATTCTTGAGTTTGAAAAGATTGCAGACAAAAGTGCAGCACCTAAACTTCAACCCGATGCGTCAAAAGAAGAGAAAAAAACAATTAAAAAAGTTGAGAAAAAAATAGAACCTCAGGAGGAGAAAAAAGAGGAGAAACCTGAAGAAAAAATCGAAGAGAAAAAAGAAGAAGTCATTGAGGAAAAAAAGTCTGCACCAAAAGAGGAAATGAAGGAAAAAGAAACAGATCCTGTGCTGGATAAGAAAAAGGAAGAAAAGCCCAAAAAGGATCCTCCTAAAGAAGAAAAAAAAGAATCAAAACCTAAGAAAGATGCGCCAAAGGATAAAAAGAAAGAAACGAAGCCCACAAAGGCAGAAGTTAATCTCGATCCTAAAAAAACAAAACCTAAGCCCCTTTCTTCTGAGAAGAAAAAATCCCTGGATGACATTGTCAACAGTCTTATCGACGATACGTTGGAGGAGGAGGGCAAAGAAAAAGGTGCGCCTGCGTCGGCTGTGGGCATGGAAATTACAGCAACAGATATTGATGCTATCCGTCAAAAAATTTATAAATGTTGGATTATCCCTATCGGTGTCCAAGGCGCCAAAGATCTTGTGGTGGATGTGCGCATGGATATTGCTCAAGACGGTAATGTGACAAAGGCGGAGGTTGTGAATAGTCGCAGCGGTGATCCTGCCTTTCAAGCGGCTGCCGAAAGTGCCCAGCGCGCCGTTTTGGATCCGGCGTGTAATCCACTCCCTCTCCCTCCTGAGAAATATGAAAAGTGGAAGAGGCTGACCCTGCGTTTCAATCCAAAAGATATGTACTAAAAGTATTTTAAATTTATCTTGGTTTTAGTAAAGTTATTTAGAGCAAGCGTTCTTAGTCGCGGGGAATTTATGAACCTTAAAATGATTTTTTCTGTCGTCGCCACGCTTTTTATCTTGGTATCGTCAGTATCAGCATCTGAGTGCGACGACATAAGTGAAGAAAATAAAAAATTTACACAAAAAATTGTTGTGGAGCAAAAAGATAATAAAATTTCCTCCTACGCTGCTAATGGCGCAACCTTTGGAGGAGCAGCTGGTTTTATGGGCACAGGTATTCTAGGTACAGTTTCTGGTTTCTTTGGGCTACCAGCATATTTATTATTCTTGAAATATTATCCTTCTGATCCTATCTCTCTCAGTGCGTATACAGTAACGGGGGCCGTTGGAGGCTGTATTCTTGGAGTTGCTGCTGGAGTTCCCATGGGCATAGGTGGTGGAGTCGCTGGTGGCCTGATTGGTGGGGGCATTGGGTGTGTTTCTGAGTACTGTTCCCAAGGTTGAAACAAATTTGCAAGCCATCCTTTGATCTTAAGAACCGATTATATCCTGAGAAATAAAAAAAATTTTACAAGACATCCTTTGAGGAGATTTAGATACAGGTGCGCCTAAATATCTTGCAGAAAAGTTAATATCCCCTCAAAGATTTTTGAAATTAAATTCCCTAAGAAAAAATCTACCTGGTATAGTCTTCCCATAAACTTCCTTGAGCCTTTCTAACTCTGAAAATGCGTTTTGTCTCTCTTCTAGGACTCTTGCTTCTTACAGCATGTGGTGGTGGTCATATTATGACGGGAAAGTACCCTGTCAAGGGTGTATGTCGTTCGTGCAAACCCCATATGGTCAGAGGAGCGTGGTATACGCCACAGCTTTTTTATGATTATGACGAGACAGCCATTGCATCCTGGTACGGCCCACGCTTTCATGGAAAACAAAAAGCCAATGGTGAGATTTTTGATCAAACAGGGATGAGCGCTGCCCATAAAACATTGCCTCTGCCAACGGTTGTAAAAGTCACAAACCTTGAGAATGGAAAAATGATTTACCTTGTGGTTGATGACAGAGGTCCTTATACCTATGAGGGGCGTATTATTGATTTATCCATGGGGGCAGCAAAGGCCATTGGTGTGTATGCTAAAGGAACCGCAAAGGTTCGTGTGCAATCGGTGCCCGCACAAAGCCATGCGCTTGCTATGCACCTTGCAAAAATTGGGAACAAATGGGGCGCTGTACCGGGGCGGATTTGGGAGGATGTTTATCGAGAAGATATTGCGCCCAACCATTCTGATGAAGTGTATGAAGCGGGGTCTGGGTCCCATCACCCTGTCCCTGGGTATAAACATGGGCATAAACCTTCCGAGGATGTGGTGCCTATACATGTTCCAAGTGCAAGTCTTGATGACCTTATTGAAAAACATGCAAAAAGCGCCCTGCCGCAAGTTGCTAAAAATTTGAAAAAAACACAGAAAAATTCATTTGATGCCTCCTATAAAATTCAACTTGCGTCCTTTGTCAATCGCATCAATGCTGAAAAACTTGTGGGCGAAATTCAAGGTCTTGCTCAAGCAAAGGTTGAAGAAAAAATCATTCTGCCAGGCAAGCAAAAGTTTTTTACTGTGACGTGTGGTCCTTATGCCAATAAAGATGCGGCAGAGATGGCGCTGACGAGTTTAAACATTTTTGGTCATCATCCTACTCTCATCAAACAATAATTTTTTTATTCTTAGTAAACGATTAATTCTCTATGTTGAGGATGGTTAAAACTGATTAAGGATAAAAAACCATAAAGAAAAGCTATATTTACACAACCCTTGCTGCTTCACTGCTAATGCTACGCGTGCAAGTGATGATTTAAAAGAAAATAAAGAAAAGTCTATAAAAGAATTTCGTCCTTCTAAAGAGTTAACAGCGCCCGTTTTCATAGGAGTGGAGAATATCTCAAAAAATGAAAATATTTATACCCCCCGTGTTTGCGTGCTCGCTGATCACAACTACCTGATCGAAAATAATGAGGTTGAAAAAGATGGGGAAGAATATAAATACATTGCGAATGTGTCCGTCATGGCAAGTGATGCTATGAACTCAATTTTTTATTCAGAAAATAAAAAACTTCAAACAACCAAAAAATTATTGAGAAAACTTATTTTTGGCAAGAGAACACTTCTCGCTGGATTACCTGCGAACAAAAGTATCAAGGCAGTGTCAGACTCACTCGTAAAAATTATCTATAATAAACTCTCTGAAGAGAGATAGTATCCCACTCCCCTCATGCTCTTAGACGAGTGTGGGGGATTTTTGAATAGTCTCAATAATAAAATCTTGTGCATCTTTTTCTAAATAGGGATACATGGGCAGACTTAAAACACGGGAACAAAGATCCTCTGTCACAGCAAGGTTTTCCGTGGCAGTTGGATAATGTTTATACGCCGTTTGCTGGTGCAGCGGACGACCGTAATAAACGGCCGTTGGAATACCTTTTGCTTTGAGGGCATCCATCAGCTTTTGACGATCTATATTTTTATCAAGAACAATTGTGTATTGTGCCCAGGTGGAGGTCATATCGTTAAAAATTTCTGGCACATGGACGTGATCCTTTAGTCCTTCGTTATAACGCTTTGCGATCTCGTTGCGCGCTTTAATTTCATCTCTAAAAATAGCAAGCTTTTCAAGCAAAATAGCACATTGAATTGTATCAAGGCGACCGTTCATGCCAATGCGAATATTATCATATTTATCGGTGCCTTGCCCGTGAACACGAAGTGATTTAAGAGTAGTTGCAAGATCATCATTGTCCGTAAAAATCGCTCCTCCATCGCCGTAACATCCAAGGGGTTTTGCGGGAAAAAAGCTTGTGGTTGTAGCAAGGCCAAAAGTACCAATATGACGTCCTTTGTAGATGCCCCCGAATCCCTGTGCAGCATCATCGAGAATCCAAAGATTATTTTTCTGTGCAATCGCTTCAAGCGCATCAAAATCTGCAGGAAGGCCGAAAAGATCAACAGGAATAATGGCTGTTGGCTTAAGACCAAGTGTTTTTGCTTTTTCAATACCATTCTGAAGGCTTTTGGGGCACATATTAAATGTCGCAGGATCTGAATCAATAAAAACAGCTGTGGCTCCCACCCATGCAACAACTTCTGCTGTGGCAGCAAAAGTAAACGTTGGAACGAACACAGCATCGCCCTTTGAAACACCCTTTGCCATAAGAACAAGGCCGAGGGCATCCGTACCGTTTGCACAACTCAGCACATGTTTTGCGCCGCAAAATTCTGAAAGTTTAGCCTCCAGCTCAAACACTTCCGGGCCCATAATATACGCCCCATGGTCAAGAACCTTTTGAATACGCGCGTCGATGTTGCGACGAATATGTTTTTGCTGTGCTTGAAGATCAATAAAATGCATAAAAATATTAATGATAGTGGATTCTATATTAGTTATAAAAAAACCTTGCCTCTTTGTGCAATGTTTATAACGTAACGAAATGTGTCAGTGTAAAGACACGACTTATAAAAATATTGATCAAAATAAATTTATAACTTATATCTTATTTGTTTCAATAACATCAAAAATCAAGGAAATAGGATGAAAAAATAGTATATTAAAGGTCTTCTGCTTGGCCTTCTTCTCTGTTCTACAGCACCACAAACTTTCGCGATGAAGGAATCAGAGACACCTCTAGGAAAAGTAGAATACGGATACTCCGAGCAAGAAGTTGAGTCCGTTTTGAAAAAAATTACCTATGAAAAAAATACTCTTAACCCTAGTAGAGTTGGTAATCTAAAAATTGGTGAGCAGGGCATGCTACAACAGACTTTTAATCCCAATAAACATAAAGTTTTGATTAGTACTCGCAATGAAGATTATGTTAATGGCTATTTCAATGATGAGGAAAATAAATCACCGCTTAATATTGTTGTAAAACCCAACACAGATCTGAGTAATTTTCCATCGAGTGAATTTTTAAAAAAGATTGCAATTAGTAATGTTTCTCTTGATTTAGAAAATGCATCGCAAAAAACTTTTGAGACAACAAAGGAAAATAATAAATATCCTTTGAAGGATTTCATCACTCAATTGCCACTTAAAGATAAGAAATTATCTATCTTTTTTAATATGTATTATCCAAATGATTCAAAGGAAGTGCGTTTTACACATGTTATTCCAGAAAAAATTGATGGATTAAAGAAATTAACGCTCTATATTGATGGTGCAGGCATTGATGATGAAGGTAACTATAAATTTAGTTATTTAGACTATGAGAAGACGGTCAAAGAGCTCCTCAGTTCCATAAAAGATTTAGGCGAAATGCAAAATATTAATCTCTTTTTAGCGAAAAATAGCAAAGTTATTGGCAATACCTGGAAAAAAATCTTTAACAAAGCCTTTGGCGAGAACTCCTCAAAAGCGACAATAAATATCACAACAGACACAGGCATTAATAATCCTGACCGTGGAAATTTTGCTAAGAGAATTTATGAATAAAGGCAAAACCTTTTAGGTAATTTTATCGCACCGTTTCAATAAGGCGATTGAGGTCGCCTTGTTGATCTTTATCATACCCATCTTTTTGCTTTGTAGGTGTTTGAACCTGAAGTTTTGCAAGATTCTCGGTTGCTTTTTTCGTATCAAGTTTTTCTGCAGGTTTTACCGTTTCAGGCTCTTTAGCATTTGTGAGCGCGTCAACCTCTGATTTTATTTTATCTTCAATCACATCTTGAATATGAGCATCGAGATCTTTTTTCGCGTGGTCATGCAAAAACTTGAGCTGCTGACTCATAACAAATTCTTGTGCATTCGGAGGGAGGATCGCCAAAAGTTTTTCACTTCCGTTTTGTACCATAGGCATAAAGCGTGCATTTTTCAGTACGTCTGGATATTGAGAGCGTGGCATAAAGCTACTGAGGGCAAGTTCTAATCCACAGGCAATAATCATTGCACGAAGAATCCCAAAACCAAAGCCAAGGGAGCGATCCACCCCGCCAAGGGCACTGTCTTTGACATAGGAGGAAATAATATGGCTGATCAGACTAAAAAAGATAAGAAAAGTAATAAAAATAACAAAAGCCGCTGCGACATCTGCAATCATCGGATTTTGAATATATTGCTGAGCAAAGTGCCGTGCGACGGGAAGTAAAATATAGGCAGCTACACCTGCACCAATCCAGGACACAAGGCCAAGGGCCTCTTTGGTTAGTCCGCGCCACACGCCAAGGAGGCTAGAGAGGGCAAAAATAACAACAAGGCCTATATCAATAGCATTCATACAATGAAAAATATCCCAAAAGCATTAAAAGAGCATAATAACCATTTTTACATCTTTTTCAACATACGCCAAGAGAACATTCAGAGGAAATGAAAAAAGGCTCCCGCACTTTTTACTCTAAGGCGTTATCTTTAGATTCCTCCAAAAGAGTCAGTTCCGTTCGCCTACTTTGTGTACCCGCATTAACAATAGTCTCTACCCATCTATATTCCCCATATTCATGTACGATGCTCTCTTCTTCCCCCTTTTTAAATGGCGTAAAGTGGCTATCAATGAACACTTTCCGTGTGCCTTTTTCTTTTTTTTCATCAAATTCAATATTAAATTTCTTTTTCATGCATTCCGTTAAAACAAAGGCCGAAAATTCTAAGTGATCAACAAAATCATCGGGGTAATTAGGGTGATCCCCCTCTCCACGCACATCTTTTAATCGAAGTAAACTTTTATTATTGTAGGGGCTTTCGTTTGGTGCACCACATTCTGTGACATACTTCATAAATGACTTACTGAGGGGAATAGAGCCGAATTTATCAAAATCTTTTGATGAGAAGGCAATCGTATTTTTCTTCTTTTCATAGTTAAACGTTTTATCTGAAAAAATGTTGCCCATTATAAATGTGGGCCAACCTTTCTTTGAAAAGCATCTAAGGAAAATTGTTTTATCTTCCGTCTTAGTCTCCTTTAAATCCTCTGTCGCATGTGTTTTTCCCACTATCGCAATAAAGGCTATGGAAAATAAAATTGCTTTCAATATGTTGTGCATAAAAATTCCTCTATTTAATGATTAACAGAAGGGAACGTTAGCATAACACTTATACGTCCAACAATTATCTTAACGTAGTTCCTTAAGTAAGTCACTCAGATGATTCAAAGAGATGCGCTGAAGGGGTGAGGCCACCTTGTCCAGACCAAAGTAAGCACGGGCGAACCCTAACTTTTCCGCTTCTTTGAGACGTAGATTCGCTTGTTGAACACGGCGCACCTCACCACCCAGCCCCACCTCGCCAAAAAACACAGAATCTTGGGGCAGTGGCTTTTTTAAATGAGAAGAGATCAGCGCTGCAGCCACCGCAAGATCGCACGCTGTTTCTGTGATTTTCAGTCCTCCTGCTACATTCACGTACACATCTTTTGTCCCAAAGCTTATGTTAACACGCGCCTCGAGCACAGCAAGAATCATGGATAAACGAGAGGGTTCAATCCCCACGGCTGTGCGTCTCGGCGATGGGAGATAGCTTGGCGCCACAAGTGTTTGAATTTCAGCCAAGAGCGGGCGCGATCCCTCAAGGCCCGCGTAAATGGCCATGCCGATAGACGCATCACGGTGATCGCCTAAGAAAAGCTTCGACGGATTCGAGACCTCCTCAAGGCCCGTTTCCACCATATTAAAAATCCCAATCTCATCCGTTGGACCAAAGCGGTTTTTAATTGCGCGCAAAATACGGTAAGGGTAGTGCTTTTCCCCTTCGAAATAAAGAACTGTATCCACCATATGCTCAAGAACCTTGGGCCCTGCAAGCGCCCCTTCCTTTGTCACATGCCCCACAAGAACAATGATAATATTTTTTTCTTTTGCACACTGAATCAATTCAAAAGCGGACGCACGCACTTGCGCCACACTGCCCGGCGCTGATTCAAGACTGTGCGTTGCCATGGTTTGAATCGAGTCAATCACAAGAAATTGCACATCCTGCGCGGCGGCTGTTGTACTGATAATATCACTCACCGAAGAGGTCGCCGCCAAAAGCACAGGCGCTTTATCCAACTGCATCCGGTGCGCTCTAAGGCGAATTTGATCCACGCCCTCCTCGCCCGAAACATACAGACACGGTGCCTTATGACTCAGTTTGCTTGCCACCTGCAACAGCAATGTTGATTTTCCAATACCAGGATCGCCGCCCACAAGAATCACAGAACCCGGGACAAGGCCGCCGCCGCACACGCGGTCAAATTCCTCCATGCCCGAGACAAGGCGCGCAGGTAAGGATGTCACTCCCTCGAGAGACACAAGTTCAAGGGCCGCCGTAGGATTTTTTTTTAAAGAATTTTTCGCGTCGACAATTTCTTCGACGAGGCTATTCCATCCGCCGCAGCCCTCGCATTTTCCGTTCCATTTTCCGTGCCAGGTGCCGCATTCACGGCAGACGTATTTTGTTGCAAGCTTTGCCATGAGGAAAGAGATTTATTCAATGAATTTCTCTGACTATAGCAACACCCCCTTCCTTTCACAATTGTCTCCTGTGAAGAGGGGCCCCCGTAGGAGCCCGGTTGCGTTAGTTACCAAGCTTTTCGAGGTCATTTGTAAAATTGAAAAAAAGATGTTTCTTTTTATTTTGCCCATTCATGTTTTTTATATCCTCAAAAATATCACCCGCCGCAGCCATGTCTATGATTTTCTGAATATCTTTCTTTTTTATCTTATTATTTTTAAGGGCAAGCCTGATGTCATCTTGTATTTTTTTTGTTAACTCTTCGAGCTCATTTACGCTCATCGTTCCTGTCAGGGGATATACACCAGCGATTTCGGTTGCCCACTCCTCTATTGTTTTTGTAGGGCCTTTCATTTCTTCAAGTTTATTCTCTAGGATATTTTTTTCTATTTCAAAAAAATTTTACCATTTTTTTCGCATTGTTTATATGTTTTTGAAGATGTTTAATTTTATTCTTTATCTCGTCCCTTTCACCTGCGAAGCTTACGCCCCCCCCCCAATAGCATAAATGCTGTGGTGGCTGCAATAATTGTGTTAAATCGTGTCATGGTACAATGTCCTTTGTTTAAGATGACCTACAAAGGAGAATGTACCATAAAAACGTTAATATAAAGTAAAAATTAATACACAGATTTTATAGGGCCCTCGCGCAGACCATGCACAAATTGGTGCAGGTACGCATTATCCGCCTCGTCCAACTCGCCCACGTCCCCCTGCCACATAATCTTTCCATTATGCAAAAGGGCAACCCTGTCTGCGATGGCTCGCACACTGCTCATGTCATGGGTGATTGTCACAGAGGTAATCCCACGCTTTTGTACATTTTCGCGAATCAGATGATTAATCGTGCTGCTTGTGATCGGATCAAGCCCTGTTGTGGGCTCATCAAAAAAAATAATTTCTGGGTTTGACGCAATGGCACGGGCCAAGGCCACACGCTTTTGCATGCCACCAGAAAGTTCAGAAGGATAGCGATAGAGTGTTTCCCTCTCAAGATTCACAGCTTTTAATTTTTCCGCTGCAAGGGTCATGGCCTCTTTTTTATTCAAAGAACGCCCCTGTGCCCCCATTCCCTGAAGCGCCATAAAAGCAATATTCTCCCACACGGGTAAACTGTCGAAAAGAGCGCCGCCTTGAAAAAGCATGCCGAATTTGCGCATATATTTTTGACGTGCGCCGGAAGATAACTCCGCGACTTCATCACCATCAATCACAATAGATCCGCTGTCCTGTTGAATAAGACCCAGAATTGTTTTAATGAGCACAGATTTTCCTGTCCCTGAGGCCCCAATAATGACAAGGGATTCCCCCGTATAAACATCAAGACTGATACCATCAAGGACAACCTTGTTATCAAAACTTTTACAAAGGTTTTTGATCTGTATTTTAGATATTTTCAAAGTCATTTTTCATTCTTTTTTAACGGTTGATCTTTATCACTTAATACGACAGGGATTAAGAACCAAGGAATTGCATACCCATGATAAAGATATTCACAGCAACACCTTTTATCATAATAACTCTAATTATCAACATGCAAGGTGTATTCGCATGCTCCAATGCCTCTGAGGATGAGCTTGAGCAACGAAAAATCTCACCCGTGCAAAAGAAAATAGATTCTATTCAGGATGCACTGGCTGCCCATTCTTTTCTAAGGCATCACAAAAATTCCGGGTGGGAGATAAATGATCTGCTTTTTCAACCCGATGATGTTTTAAATACCCACGGCATGACAAAAGGATCCTTTTTTTATTTTGCTGGATGATAACTATGAGGAAAAAATTGAAGAAGCTCTCACGCTTCAAAAGCAATACCACGAGGAGGCTTACGATGCTCTTGAGGATTATAAAAATCTGATTCAAGAACTTGATAAAAAAATTAGCTCTACTTACGCCTGCAATACCTGCCGCTGTGTTCCTCCGCTTATTGAAATAATTATAAAAAACGCAGAAGACGGTATGTCAACGGAGCAAGTTTTGAAACTTATTGCTGAGTCTTTTAATAATACACTGAAAACTCAAAAAAAAAGCAGAAACTAGAGTGGAAGCCGAGACTGAGTATAGAAAAAATAACTTATTTGGGTATTTTAAGCCAAAAGTGCTCATCCTATCTGCCTTAAAACAGACAACCAAAGAAAACATCGAGTATTTCAAAAAAGCGCCTTAGAGAAAACGTGAGAAAGAGTTTTCCGAATTCCGGCGCCAAATGTGGATTTATGAACAAGAGAGAAGGCGCAGAGAAACGTATAATGCAATGTGGGAAAATCTTTTAAAATACTTTAAAAAATAATTATCGGGATCACACTATTGCTTGGTAAACAAAAGAGCGGTCAGGGCATAGTTAAAAAGTAAAATAAGAATCGACGCACTCACAACCGCGTTCGTCGTTGCCTGCCCAACGCCTGCCGCCCCTCCTTTTGAGTGATACCCGTGATAACAGCCCATAAGAGCGATGATAAATCCAAACACGGCGGCCTTGATAAGACCCGAGATCACATCCTTGGCTTCTAAAAAACTATAGGTTTGGTGCAAATAATTTCCTGCATTAAAATTAAGTTGATAGACACTTACTAAATACCCGCCCATCACACCAATAATATCGGCGATGAGGACAAGGAGTGGGAGGCTGACGAGTGCTGCAAGCACACGCGGCACGATAAGATACTGCATAGGATTCGTTGAAAGTGTCCTAAGCGCATCAATTTGTTCGGTCACACGCATCGTTCCAAGCTCTGCCGCCATTGCCGCACCCACACGTCCTGCGACCATGAGTCCTGCTAAAACAGGACCAAGCTCCCGCGTCATCGAAAGAACCACAACCGTTGCAATAGCATTTTCTGCATTGAAACGTGAAAAACCTGTATAGCTTTGAAGCGCTAAGACCATTCCTGAAAAAATGGCTGTAAGACCAATCACAGGGAGGGACAAATACCCCACATGCATCAGCTGATGAAAAAATTGCTTAATGTGCCATGGTGGCAAAACAATCGCAAAGCATGTCTGAAAGAAAAATAAGCCCACTCTTCCAATTGCAGCAAGTGTCCTAAGCGTGTGATGCCCTACCCATTCTAAGATATAAAGAAGAGACAGAGCATATTTCATTATTCACCCTCATGATAGTGACGGTGGAGGCGCCCACCCAGTTTAAGCATAATTTCATACGGCAACGTCGATGCCCACTTTGCAAGGTCATTCACACTAATAGTCTCATTTAAAATATCCACAATAGCGCCCTCATAAATGTATTCACTTGGAACATCTGTCACATCAATGGTGATAAGATCCATAGAAACACGCCCGACAATAGGCGCTTTATAGGCACCAATCATCACAAAAGGCTCATGCCCTGCTGCACCTAAATTCCATGCAAAACCATCCGCATAGCCAAGTGTCACTGTCGCAATTTTTCGGTCAGATTGTGTGAAATAACTTTGGGCATACCCAATGCTTTCATTTTGTGGGACGGTTTGAATTTGATAGATACGCGCCCACAGACGCAAAGTTGACTTAAGACCTTTATTGTAAGACGTAGCACACCCATAAAGCGCCATGCCTGGCCGCACCATATCATAATAATAATCGGGGCCAAGAAGGCAGATGCCACGAGAGTTCGCCAAACTTAATTGCGGCTTGGATGGTAATTTTAATTCTTGTACTGCTTTTGTAAAACGCTTTCGTTGAAGCTCATTCAGAGGATTATTTTTATCATCAGAGCAGGCCAGATGGCTCATAACAATCTGAATATCCAACTTTGAGAGACTGTTTTCTAAAACGGAGTGGCTGAGGCGATCAAAACGAAGCCCTGTGCGATTCATGCCTGTATCAAGATGTAAAACAGTGGGGAGTGGGTTCTGTTTTGAAAAAGACGCCCACCTTTCGACCTTTTCAATATCAGTCAAGACAGGAATAAATCCGTGGGCGAGAAATTCCTCCTCTTGCCCCTTCATAAAGCCATTGAGAACGTAAATTTTAGTCTCATGATTTTTAATATCGGAAGGCGCATAGCCCAAGAGATTTTTTTTAAGTTCGATGGCCTCTTCAAGATATGCTGTAAAAAAATGGCGACATCCTACATCATAAAGAGCCCTTGCACAGGGGCCAATCCCAAGGCCATAGGCATTTGCCTTTACCACGGCACTGCATAAACTTGATCCCAGGAGGCTTTGAAGTGTTTTAAAATTATGTTGCAGCGCCTGAAGATCAATCGACAAACCACAATGATGATAATGGCCCTCTTCTTGCCGTGGAAAGGGAATAATCGACGCTGTGATCGCTGGGTTAAAAGTCATTTTTTCTCATTATTTTTTTTAAAAGATTGTTGATTTTTTATCGTCTTATTTTTGAACAGTCTACTACAATACGGACAGACAAGGGTATCTGTTTTAAACGTTAAATAGATTCTTGGATGCCCCGATGCATCGCCCAGTTCTCCACTTTCACCGTCACAAAAAACGGAGGATTCATCCGTATAAATGATTTCTTTTTCATGCATGAGGGGCGTCCCTATCAATTTCAATTGGCTTCACCTTTATTTTAACGTATATAAAAAAGAGGTTTTGTACAAGGCACCCGTAGCTCAGCTGGATAGAGCGTTGCCCTCCGGAGGCAAAGGCCAGAGGTTCGAATCCCCTCGGGTGCGCCAAAAATAATAAGTGACAAGGGTTCATCCCCTTTTTCTACCTAGAGACCTATGTATGCAGAGTAACACGCATTTATTAAAATTTCTTTACCAAGCGGGGTTGAATTATTCTTTTTTAGAGTCGCCCCGTAATCGGCTGACTGAAAAAGAACTATCGCTCAAAGAGCCTCTATCAGAAAAGAGATCTATGACTACTCAAAAACCATCCATTTCTACTCCTGCAAAACCTTTGGAAACACAAAAGCACGTTGAACATCCCGCCTATGCATGTCAAACCCTCGACGATTTGCGCAAAGCCCTTGACGTTTTTGAAGGATGCGCGTTAAAGCAAAGTGCTCAGAACACAGTCTTTTGTGATGGAAATCCCCAAAGCGATGTGATGTTGATCGGCGAAGCACCAGGCGCCGAAGAGGATAAACAAGGAAAACCTTTTGTCGGCATGAGCGGGCAGCTCCTTGATAAAATGATGGCGGCCATCGGCCTTAACCGAGAAAATGTCTATATTGCGAATATTATTCCTTGGCGCCCGCCCGGAAATCGGCCCCCCAGCACCCAAGAAATTGCAGCATGCCTTCCCTTTATTGAGCAGCATATTTATCTCAAAAAACCAAAGTTTCTGTTACTTTTAGGTTCTGTAGCGACGAAAGCGATTCTTAATAATCATACAGGGATCATGAAATTGCGTGGTCAGTGGCAAACCTATAAGCCGCCTATGGCGCACCCCAATGACCCCGTTATTCAAGCACTGCCAACGTTTCACCCTGCTTTTTTGCTTAGGTCTCCTGGTCAAAAAGTTTACGCATGGGAAGACCTTAAAACACTCAAAGCCGCGATGGATAAATAAAAAAGCACTTGAAAATAAAGTTTTTATTCACTAAATAATCTGCATAGTCAATATTTAATATATACAATAAGATTATGTCATTGAAAATTATTCTTGCATTAACATTAAGTTTATCCTCTGCGATTGCATCGACTGAACTTCCAAAAGAATCTCTCGATCTTTTCGGGGACGGTAACAAGAAGGAGGTAAAACTACAATCGCCTTATCTTCATCATGAAAAAGACATGAATTATTCGCTTATTACCCAAGGCGGCTATAAAGTTTTTGACATTGATCCTGAGTCCAAAGACGTTGCTGTGATTGGGCCTTGTCAGCCCTGTCTGGGGTTTTTTGTAACGGATGGATCAAAGGGGATTGCTGGCCATAGACACTGGACGAATGATCTAAACGATCTTGGCAAGATTATTAAAAATAACCTAAATACCGAGGATCCCTCAAAGCTTTTTGCCTATATTTATACAGTCACAATCAATGACGAGCTGTATAAAAAAAGGATACGAAAAAGGTTATGGCGGCTCTCATACAGAAGCCGTCAAAAAGTTAAAGGATTATTTGTGCGACACATTGAATATCAAGGATCGCACACAAATTAAAGCACAACTTTATACATCTGGCTATAAAGATAGTGCGCTTGGACGATATGATACAACAGAACTCCATATTGCGATTAAAATGAGTGAGGTTAAGACAGGGAACGCGATTAACGTTTATTCTATTGATCCGTATGTCAATGATATTTTGAACCTTACTGGTACAAAAATAGAAGCGGAGTATATTTATGGCGATAGAGCCAACATAAGCTTTGAGGATTATAAAAAAATGCTTCCGATAGAATTTCTTAAAAACACGTCGAATGAAGATATTGAGTCAGAGTATAAAAACTTAAAAAAGCCTATGCTGTATGATACCATTGAAAAAAGCAATTGGCGGGTTGCAAGAGGCGTTTATCAGAGAAAAATGCAAACGATTGAGGATAACAGATATACGGAAAAATTTGGAGAAGTTGCACAAAAACTAATAGATGACACGGGTATAAGCCCCGAAAATTTCCGTGGATCGCTCCCTTTTTATAAAATAACAGAATAAAGGCGTGCGATTAACCTTATGTATGCTCTCGTCAGGATCATTGCATTATAAAAAATAATACTCCTTGTTAGTTCATTCACAGTGCAATTAAAAGATGAGATTTGCATTGAATGCACAACAGAATTTTTTGGGGAGAAAAATCCTCAATTAAGATTTTTGCTTCTTGATTTAAGGGCGATTTCATTGCTATTTTTTGATTTTAATCATCTCTATGCGAGGGGAGGCAAAAGAGAAAAAATAACGAGATCATGCATAGATAAGGGCTAAAGGTGCTGAAAAAATTGCTTTTTTAGCTTTTTTCCGCGGGGTATGACTATTTATTCTCATTTTTCGCCAAGAATTTGCATTTTTTAGCGTATCGAGGGCTCATTTTTATGTGGTTTCATGTGCTTATTATGAAAGATAACCTAAGTATCGTGAAAAAATCGCTTTTTTAAGGGAATTTAGCACACTATCCCTGAAGAAAATATGAGAGCTTAAATCTTGAGAGAAAAGTCATTTCTCTTTGAAGAAATTGTTGGCATTGGTGTGAAAACAGACATTTTGTACGCCTCAATTTTTGGGTTTTCTGCTTTTTCTGCGATCATTTTAAGCGAGACTGTGCGAAGATTTTTGAATGACGCTGTGTGTGGAGAATTTTTTTCTTTTAAAATAACAGAAAATTTTGCGGGAAGAATTTTTTTCATGTGAGCTATGGTATAGTGCAAACTTCCACGATGAAGGGTTACTTGGGGGGCGAATTGTGGCCCTTTTGCCTTTAGGATTTGCGAACCCTCAGTGATACGGGGCACTTTTACCTTAGCCCAAATATGATACACATGGGCTTGATAGCGCTTTGTCGCCTCTGAACAACCTGATTTATAGGCCTCAACAGCGCGAGGCCACGAGCCATATTGTTTGTATAGTCGAGCGAGGAGGGCCGCTGCAAAATCAATATTTTTCTTGATATCTAACATATCGTCAATGGATTTAAAGCGCTTTATGTGCGATGGTAAGTTGAGCTGCATGTATCCAATATTCATATTCTTCACCCCTTGGGCACGAAGAGTGTTCACAAATTGCACAGCTTTCTCTTTTGTGGAAAAATAGTATCCGCGCCCCTTGGCATTAATCGCATAAGGCGTGCATTTCGACTCCACATGGGCAATGGCTGTGAGGAGGTTTTCTGGAATTTTATGGCGTTGTTCTGCTTCGCGCGCATGGTTAATCGCAGGCAAAATATGTTTCATATTTAGGTAAAGACCTGCCTCAACAAGAGTGTGCGACACTAAAAAAAATAAAAATGCAAAAAGAATACGCGTTATCTTCATCGTCTTACGCTGCTCTTACTTCAAGGACTTCTGGAACATAATAACGCAGCATATTCTCAATACCGGATTTAAGCGTGGCACTGGAGCTTGGGCAGCCAGAACAGGCTCCTTGGAGTTTCAGATAGACAATACCATCCTCAAAACGCTCAAAACTAATGTCACCCCCATCACTTGCCACAGCGGGACGAACGCGCGTTTCAATAATATCCTTGATCTGACGAATCACAGGGTCTGTCTCCTCTGTCACTGGATTCGCTGTTTTTTGTGCGTCATTTGTTTGGACTGCTAGAAAACCTGCGCCAAAATGCTCCATCAAAAGTGCCATAACAAAAGGCTTGAGGTGACCCCATTCAATGTCACTTTCTTTAGTGAGTGTGATAAAATCCTGGGCAAAAAAAACAGAAATAATACCCTCAATGTCTAAAAGCTGTCGCGCTAGAGGCGATCCTTCACAGTCACTGTCTTGATCAAAAGACAAAACACCCTTTTCCAAAACAATACAGCCAGGAATAAACTTCAGGCTGTCGGGATTAGGCGTTGTGTCGGTTTGTATAAACATCGATAAACTTTAAGGTTGATAATATCAAAGGCAAGACTAACAAAAAAAAAGTGGAAGATCAAGTTTTTTTAATTTTATACTGTTTTTAGAAGAAGTTAAGGATAATTAATATATTCGTATAATGTTTTTTTACTTATTAATGTGCAATTAAAAATAATTACATGCAAAGTGCCTATTGAATGAAAATATTTTTCCGTGAGGGCTTGTTTTTTTGAGAAGGGAAGAAATCTCTAAAATCTTCATTAACCGTTAACTTTTTCCCCCTACAATCAAGTCATGGAAGTGATTTTTTTGATTGATGTGCGGTGAAGTTTTTTAAGTCACGCTCTGAAGACAAATCCTTTTTAAAGGGCTATTTAACGGGGCAAATTCTCATTGCTTCACCGTTTATGAGTGATACGCGTTTTCACGGGGCTGTCGTTTATATATGTGGCCACGATGCTCAGGGGGCTATGGGCTTTATTATAAACAAACCACTGCCAAGTATTGGGTTTTATGATCTTCTCGATCAACTTGATATCGACCATGCGCTTGAAGGTATGAGGGAGTTCCCTGTTTTTTACGGGGGGCCCGTCGAGGTGGGGCGCGGATTTGTGTTGCACTCAAGTGATTATAATCATCCCTCTACCGTCAAAATTAATGATGATTTTTCCATCACTGCAACGCTTGAGATCCTTCAGGTGATTGTGAATCAGCTTGGGCCCAAGCGCTCTCTTTTGACGCTTGGATATACCGGTTGGTCGGAGGGGCAGCTTGAGCAAGAACTCCAAGAAGATCAGTGGTATGTTCTCAGCGGCACAAAAGATTTTGTTTATGAAACGCCCGCCGAGGTGATGTGGGATACGGCCTATGAGAAGCTTGGGATTGATCCTCACGCGATTTCAATGGAGTCGGGGAGTGCTTAGGAAAAATTAACTAAAAATATATTGATATTTGATTAAAGCTATGGTTACAATTGATTTTTAATTAATTTTAACGAAGTTTTATGAAAAAATATATTTTAATGTTATCTATCGTCACTGTGACAAGCGCTTTCGCATCGAATACACAGAAGCACAAAAAAATTGAAATCTATCGTGATCCAGGTCTAGAGAGTTCGGAAAAGAAAACGAATCTTGCTCAAACAATAAAAGAGGAGAAAACAACCTTTAAAAATCCATTTTATGTTGGATCAAAAATCAAAAAACAAAAGAAAACTGAAACAAGGGAGCCTTTCAAAATAATTACCAAAAAGGATAAAAAAATTGAAACGCTTGAGGAAATCAAAACAAAATACACAATGATTAATAAGCTTAATATTTTCATTAATCGATATGATTGTTTAACAAAGTATAATGATGAGAAAAAGGATAATAGTGCAAAAATAGTGAAGTTAAAGGAAGACGTTGCGGAATACATTTATAAAAATTTTGAGAACGTCAAAGAACTGAAAAAAGAAAGTTCTAAGGTTTATGAAACTTACAAAGTAGATATTTACAACCTTTTGTATGAACTTTATCAGCCTGAGATGACGCTCGAAGAGTTTCAAACGAATGTTTTTAGCACGCTAAAGAGTGGGGATCGTACGACAATTTATTTTTCTGAGGATCCTAATGATTCTAATAAAAAAATTCTTTATGAGACTCCTTTATCCCTTGTAAAACTTTTTAAAGAATAAATGTTAGGCAACCTCCTGCTCTTTTCTATGCTTGAGAGGAGCAGTTTTTCGCTCAAGTTTTATGACATAGTAAAATCCTGGAACAGCGACAATACAGCTCATAAAAAAGATATACGTCCAAGAAATATGATCCGCGATATAGGCGGCACCTGAGGAGGTGAGAACGCGACAGAGCGATCCAAAAGAATAAAGAATCGTAAAGTGTGTGGCTGTGTGCGGCTGCATGCAAAACTTTGAGAGGTAGGCGATAAAAACGGCGGATGTGAGGCCTGATGTGAAGCTTTCAACGCCCACCGTAATAATGAGAGCCGTGATGTCATAACCGATAATGGCTTGAAGTGTGAACATGAGGGCTGAGGCAATTTGTAAAGAAAAAGCGAGGATAACGCCCTCAAGATCCCCTAAAAACTTAAGAAGAATACCTCCTGAGAGGGCGCCCAAGACCATTAAAATCACACCAAAAACCTTTGAAATATCTGCAAATTCAACCTTGCTGACGCCAAGTTCAAAGAAAAAGGGCGCACTCATGGCGCTTAAAACTGTATCAATGCATTTAAAACAAAAAATAAAAAGAAGGATATGAAAAAAATATTTTTGCTGAAAGAGAGATTGAAAGGGGGCCTTGAACGTTATGCGGGAAGGTTTGATCACAAGATGGGGGAGTGTTTGCGTTAAAGGCGTTTTTAAAATAGCAATGATGCCCAAAAACATGCATCCTGCCATAATTGTATAAGCCCATTGCCAACTGAGGGCTGCGGCTATGTAAAGGGCGCCTGCGCCGGACGTCAACATACCAATACGAAACCCAATGGCCTCAACGGATGCTCCCATGGCACGGTGTCTATCTGGTAAAAGCTCAATACGATAAGCATCAATGACGGTATCAAGGGTTGCGGCAAAAAGAGAAACGGCAAGAGCGGCAAGAAAAGTCAGTGAGAGATTGTTTTTGGGGTCTGTCCAGCCGAGGCACAAAAGTGCAGCCATAAGCCCTAAATGCGCAAAAATAGCCCAGGCACGCCGATGTCCTAAAAAAGATGTAAGGAAAGGGAGTCGGACTTGGTCTAAAAAAGGGGCCCATAAGAATTTAATACTATAGGGAATCCCTGCAAGCATGAGAAAACTTATATTTGTTTTTGAAATACCCACTTCGCTGAGCCAAAAACTGAGAGTAGAAAGGGTTAATAAAAAGGGAAGGCCGCTTACAAAACCAAGGCATAAAAGGGTTGCAAAGCGTTTATCCTTATAGAGTTTGGTCACAAAAGACATAAAATCAATGCTGCCTTCTTTGAAATTAACGAAAATAAGTTAAATATTTATGAACATTAACACACAATATAGATTTTTAAAAAATTTAAAGCGAAGAATTAACGGTATTTTGAAAATTAAAAAACTAACCTATGAGAGCGTTGATTTGCTTTGCGACGTTATTCCCCGATTCAACAGCAGCTTCCATTGTACCAATTTCATCCAACATTGTGGTGTGTTCTCCTGCGAAAAAAAGACGATCATGAACAGGCGCAAAAAGACTGCGCACTGGCACACCACGATAGGTTGTTTTTTGGGCTTGAAGTCCTCCCTTTGAACCAGAGAGTGCGACACCATAATTCGCATACGATCCCCTTGAAAAAGGATCTTCTGCCCAGGATTTAACAACAGGGCCTTCGTACTGACTAAAGTTGGATTCCTGAGGCACAACAGGCTCAAGAGTGCTTAATGCAAGGGACGCGCCATTGTAATGAAACCCCGCATTGAGTGAAGTAATCGCTTTTTTGACAGAGGTTTTCGCTTTTTGATTGAGTGTTTCAGCACTTTTTTCTGTAAAATAAAGTGTTAAAATTTCACCATCGACATTATCAAAAGCGACCATCTCATCCGTTATGACGGCGCCATAACAGCGATTTTGATGATGTGCGGGCATCATAATTTTCCCATTCGAACCATATTGTACTTTGAGAAGGGCGCTGAGAACATCGGGCGGCAGGACATGAGGGTCAAAGTCAATCGCCTTATAAACAGGACAAGGAATGGCTAAAATAACTTTGTCATAAAGAACTTTTTCGCCGTCACTAAACGTTAATTCTATTTTTTCATCAACCGAGATAACGCTTTGAAGAATTTTATTCAGATGAAGGCGACCTTGGAGTTTTTTTTCAAGCGCAAGCGGAATATGCGCATTTCCATCCCGTGCCATAAGCCGTTTAATTTTCAAATTATTTTCGACCTGTGCAGCCGCAGAAAGGCCTCCCAACAGCATATGAATAAACGTTTCAAGATTATGATGAAGGGCTAATCTTTCAGGTGCAGATCCCTCATAGCCTGCAAGTTGAAAGGTAAAAAGACGCTTGAGAATAGAATTCCCCTCAAAAAAAGCATCTAAAACATCGCCCATATGGCGTGCCGAGTCCTTGAGTGACGCGAGTTTTTGAGCAATTGTCTGGCGTGTGAAATGGCATTGCTGGAGGAGTAAATGAGGGTCGTAAACTTTTTTCCCATCCACAAAAAGACGTGAAAAATCGCTTGTATCTGCAGAAAGTTCAACGCCCAGATCTTTTGCAAGCGCTTGAATAGAGAGCGCATCGCCGCCGTCATACATGTTCTGACCCCCCAGCTCTGCAAGGGAATACCCTCCTGTAAGATTTTTAATCAATACAGTATGCACCCGTCCACCCACACGAGGGCGGGCCTCATACACCTGAACATCATGCCCTTTTTGATGCAATCGCCAGGCTGCTGTCAACCCCGCAAGTCCTGCCCCCACAACAGCAATACGAGGGGCAGTTTGTGTTTTTTTATTTTCGGTAGGCCGTGATTTTTTCGCAAAGATTTTTTTCAACTTATTAAACATGCGTATTTTCTTTCGTCTCTACCACTTATTAAGCGCCGAAAGACCTTGGATCAGATCGAGTGCTCTTTGCTTTTGATGGTCCACGGGTTTGAGATCTTTATCGCGTGATGAGGGTTCTTTGATAGGTGTTTCTGTTGGTTCTGAGGCAACTAAAATATCAGGCTCAAGCCCTTTTCCATGAATTTTATGACCGTCTGGAGTGGTGAAATGAGCAATGGTTAACTTCACAGCACCCTTTGCGCCGAGATCAAAAATCTGCTGGACAGAGCCCTTGCCATAGGTTTTTTCACCCACAAGAATCGCGCGTTTATGATCACGCAGTGCCCCTGCAAGAACTTCACTCGCCGAGGCTGATCCTTTATTAATCAGAACAACGATGGGAATATCCTTGAGGATATCTGTCCCTTGAGCGTAAAATGTGCGATGAGAAGACGGTTCTTTCTCTGTAACATTGACAATCGCACTTCCTTTGTCAAGGAAAAGACTGGTCACAAGCACAGCCTGATCGAGTGTGCCTCCTGGATTATTACGGAGATCTAAAATCACACCTTGAAAGGTCATGGCGTTGCCAAAGGTTTCATGTAACTTTTTGTTCAGATCATCCAGCGTTTTTTTAAGGTGCTCGGCCGATTGATTGTTAAAAACACTCAAGCGAATATACGCAACGCGACCGTCCAGCTGACCTTTGATAGGAACGTCTGTGATCATTTCACGTGTTATTTTGATATCCTTAAGGGGCTTGCCTTCTCTCAAAAGTGTAAGCGTAAGCGTCGTGCCAGGAGCGCCATGCACGGCTTGAATAATTTCTACTGGCGAAAGTCTTTTAAGTTCTTTGCCATCCAATTCAGTAATAATATCGCCTTGCTTAAGGCCCGCTTTAAAGGCAGGACCATCGTCAAGGGGGGCAATAATCTCAACACCTTCTTTTATGATTTTAATTTCCGCACCAATGCCGCCAAATTGACCATTCAGAACTTCCATCAGGGTTTTATAATCTTTGGCGGAATAATAATTTGAAAAATCGTCAAGGCTGTTAAGAGCGCCGTTTAATGCACCTGCAACGAGTTTGTTGACATTCACTGTATCAACGTAATGTGTGTGAATAAGCTCCAAAACATCATAAAATAAACCATTCTCGCCAAGGAGAATTTTGGACGATGGCGAATCCTCCTTGCTGCACGCTGACAAAAATAATCCAATAGCGAGAGTAAGGCGGTAAAAAAAAGTGCGAAAAAGAAACGTAATGAGAGTGATCTTTTTTCTTTCATGCTTATGCTTACTCTATCACGGCAACGTTTTTAGGGCTAGTGCTCTGTGTATGAATAATAAAATCTTAGATTTATGATTACGTTAATTGAGTCAATTTTCTGAATGACGTGATCATTCCTTCTTACAACATCCTTGCATTTAGCCAAAGGAACCGATAAAAAGGGAGAGTCGGGGTCATAGCTCAGCTGGGAGAGCGCTACAATGGCATTGTAGAGGTCGGGGGTTCGATCCCCCCTGGCTCCACCAATAGATTCTTCTGCTCTCAGAAAAACGGTTACCCATGCGCCATCACCGACTTAAAAAAGCTCCGCCTGCTCCCAAACAGCTTCGTCTTGCGGCTTTTTCCATTCTCTTTGAACCGTTGAAGCAGCATAAAGGCCGCGTTATCGCAGCGATTTTGACCCTTTTTTTGACAGCGTTTGTTGTTCTTGCCGCTGGATGGGGGATTCGTCAGTTTATTGATGAGGGCCTGATTACAGGGGACCGCAGGCGTCTTGATTGGGCGCTCCTTATTCTGACTGGAACAACGCTTTTTATTGCTTTTTGCAGTTATTTGCGGAGCTATCTTGTGTCGTGGCTTGGGGAGGCTGTCATTGGATCGTTGCGGCGCAAAGTGTTTGAGCACTTGCTTCATATGGATGTGAGTTTTTTTGATGAAAATCGTCCAGGCGAGCTCACAGCAAGACTGACAACGGATACTAATTTGATGCAGCTGATTGTGGGCGCAAGCTTTTCTGTGGCGATGCGTAATTTTTTGCTGATGATCGGTGGCATTGTCATGATGTTTTTAACATCACCAAAACTTACCCTCTATACCCTTGTCCTTATTCCATTTATTCTGATTCCCCTTTTGACGTTTGGGAATAAAATCCGCCATTACTCAAAGGAAAATCAGCGTTGTCTTGCGCACATTAGTGGGTTTTTTGAGGAGACCTTTAGTCATATTAAAACTGTTCAAGGCTATGGCCATGAAGCCCGGGAAGCCCAGTACCTAAGAGAGTTAAGCAAAGAATCCTTTCAAATTACGGTTAAGCGTATTTTAGCGCGTTCGACACTTGTGTGTCTTGTGATGCTTTTAGCTTTTTGTGGTGTGAACTTTGTACTTTGGTGCGGGGGACAAGATGTTATTGATGGTGTGCTTAGCCCCGGTGCTCTTTCTGCTTTTCTTTTTTATGCTGTCCTTGCGGCGAGTTCTGCGGGGTCTTTTAGCGAGCTTTATGGTGATCTGCAGCGTACCGTTGGCGCGGCAGAGCGCTTGCTCTCCTTGCTCTCACTCCCTAAGCGTGTGGATGGCACCCGAGCACTTCCTTCTAATCCAAGGGGCATTATTGCCATTCATAATGTGACGTTTGCGTATCCAACGCATCCGCAGAAACCGGTTGTTGAGAATTTTACGTTATCCGTAGCACCCGGGGAAAAAATAGCAATTGTGGGGCTGTCGGGCTCGGGGAAAAGCACTATTTTTTCGATGTTGATGAAATTTTATGCGCCTCAAAGCGGTTCTATTTTTATCGAAGGGCTTAATCTTAAAGAGCTTAAATCAGACGAAGTGCGCCGCTATTTTGCGATGGTGGGGCATGATGCGCCTCTTTTCTCAGCGACATTGTATGAAAATATTCTTTATGCGCAGCCGGATGCAACACCTGCAGAGATTAATTACGCGATTCATTGCGCCCGTTTGGATGATGTCATTGCAAAATTACCTCATGGCCTCAAGACGTATATTGGCACAAAGGGTACCCGCCTTTCTGCAGGTCAAAAACAGCGTGTGGCTTTGGCGCGCGCCATTTTGCACAATCCAACAGTATTATTGTTGGACGAAGCCACAAATGCGCTGGATGCAGAGAACGAGGCCCTTGTACAAAAAAGTATTTATGATTTTATGAGTACGCGCACAACCCTTGTGATTGCGCACAGTCTTACAACGGTGCTTCAGTGTGATCGTATTGTTGTGATGCATGATGGTAAGATTGAAGCCGTTGGAACCCATGCAGAGCTTATGGAGCAAGAGGGAAGCTATAGACGTTTTGCAAAACATCAGCTTCAACCCCAGGTCTCAAAGATTAAGAGAGTGTCATAATCTTATTTTTTTAAGATTTTGTGGGCGCTTTTCCTGCACCAAATTTGCCAAAATTACCAAAAACTTCGCGCAAAATACCTGACTCGTACCCTGTGGTTTCTGTTTTATTTTTAGAAGGATCGATTTTGATGGCTTGGTTTTTATCCACTGTTTCCATGGAGGATACAGTGTCATGATTAAAGTGAATCACCACAATTTTTTGATCAATCGTTTCCGGATTAAAGAAAGATTTTGTGGCTGTCTTCCTCGAGATATAGTACCACGCATTATCTTTAAAGGTCGAAAGCGTCGAGGGCGAACCAAGAACGCTGAGTACTTCTTCTTTTGTTTGGCCTAGACGTACTTTGCTGATATCGGAAATTTCAAAATCATAACCTCTATTATCCACAGAGTGCGTACATGCTGTAAGAGCCAAAGTGGATAATAAAAGAGCGAGACGTTGCATACGGCGTTCATTTTTTATAAATCGAAGAATCAAGACTAATAAACCCTTTATAGATGTTGTTTTCAAGCAATTTCTTGCATGCTTTTAAAGGTAAGGAGAAGAGCATCCGCTTCTTGGCAAGATTCTATGGCAAGATGTTCTTGCTCTGCAAGATAGAGAATATGATAGAGAACAATGCCTGATTTAAAATGCAGATTTTCTTGCAAAAGAGATTCTCTATCGAGGTGTTGATAGGGAATATGAACAATAGGGCCCTCGCAAGCAAGAGAAAGTGTATCAAAGTCAACTTGTACACGTCCACCCCTTGGGAGTGCTTCACACGCGACAATACCAAGACCAAGCATAAGCCGCGCTCCTAGGGGGGTTGTGTGTCCTGAACTCTCAAAGGTAATATTTTTTGATTTCATATAAGCCTGGAGAAGCTTGCTCACGCGTTGAGAGTCAATCGTCTCTAAGGAGGTGCTAAAAAGTGTGCGAAAGACATCAATGCGCGTTGTAGCATTATCAATTGACTCCATCAAAAGAGGCGTCAAATCCGTTGCTTCCATATGCTCAAGGCCGAGGCGTATGGCGCCTACAGGGGTTGCAAGGTCGTGGCAAATCTTTTGAGTGATGTATTGGAGCAACACTGGATAAGAAATGTGATTTAAAAAGGCAGCTTCTTTCATAATTTTTTTACCTACTTAGAGATCTCTCTTGACCAATCGTCAAGCATCTACTATTTTTAAAGGGACGATATCAATCGATCAACAACTAAATATTTTTATGGAGTTAAAAATGAAAACATTGTTCACAATTCTTGCAGCAGTTGCTAGCATTTCCGCTGTATCCGCTGAGACATCCTCTTCCAAAACAGAAGGTGCAAATGCACAACAAGGTGCAAGCACTTCCGTGAAAAAAGAAGAAACTGCAACAAATTCTTCAAATGCTACAGCAAACACACAAGCTGGCAGCCAAGTAGCTACAGCTGGTCAAGCTGGCGCTGAAGCAAGCAAATAAGCTTTTTTTGCTTTGATTTAAAAGCGGCTCCTTAGGGAGCCGTTTTTTTGCGCATCATTTTTAGTTAATACTTACTTTTCCATATTTTTTCGTTCTTTTTTGGCATTCCTTTATAAAGGGTATTTTGCTTGTGTATTTTTTCTTAAAATCCTCGTCGTCTTTAAGTTCTTCATAAAAAGCATTATAAATCTCAAATTCTGTCTTAGCGCCATTTTGAAAAATTGTGTTAAATCCAAAATAGAGTAAATCATTTTTCTCATTTTTGCCGATGCACACGACGTTCTCGCCCTGGGAAGTGCCATTTTCTTTTATATTAAGATAGTCCTCAATATTGGCAATGTAGACAAAATCACCGATCTTGGGTTCATTCCGATAGGAGAGGCTGAGGCTGTTGTTAATATAGTCAAGACCAAGTTCTCCCGCTAAAATCTCAAAAAGAATGCCAGAATTAACGCCGTCTGTGCAAAGTTCTTTATTTTTTTCAAGGATATCTCCAAGGTATTTTTGAAACTTCTTTGTGCCCATCGTCTCTCCTTGCACGAGCACATTTAGAATTTTTGAAAAAAGCCCACATTCTCCCTTAATTGTTGTTTTCGGAAGCTTTTCAAGGGCTGTGGTATAATCAGAAATTTTGTTCTCCCCTGTATAAACAAGCGTGTGGACAACGGTTTCTTTGTTATCTTTTTCATGAATAACAATTTGTAATTCGAAGTCAGAAGAGTCAATCTCACGTTCCTTGGCAGTGGGCGTGATTGACCAATTTTTATGTATTTTCTTGCTATTGTTGTTAATGTAGTTAACAATTTTTGTTTGATTTTCGCTTAGATCATCTGAGGCCATAAGTGTGGAGGAAAAAAGGGCGAGAGCAGTAAAAATATATTTGATCATAATAAATCCTTATAGTGTTGAATGTTCTGAAAATATACTTTTTTAATAATAGTACTTTCAATACTAAAATGATCGATTAAATCCTTCGGGGATCATCTGAGTAGTGATTGTAAAGGCGTTCATCTGCGTCATCGGGAGCGGCGGCACCCTCAATAATCGTGGCGCGTAGCAAAATCACAAGCTCGACAATACTGTCTCCATCCACACGCTCTTTGACAAGTTCTCCAATCAAAGGTGCACGGCCCAGACCCGGAAGTTGTGCACGATCTTGAATAGAACGTGACTCCATAAGTCCGCCGAGAACGCCAATCTCACCGTTGGGGATGCGCAAAACTGAGTCAATTTCCCGCACTTCAACAACGGGAATCAGAGAAGGAGGGGGCGGTGTTGTTGCAACGCCATTGGCCTGAGCATTTGTACTATACGCAATATCCACAGCAGGATCTCTCACGGAACGTGTGAGTCTTGAGATTGTTGGGCGCAAGGATAAAATAACTTCGCCTGTATCCTCATCAATCGAGGGCTGTACGGACATGACAAGACCGATAGGAACCGTTTGGATATCAGAAGAAACATTAAAGCTCTCCCGTGCCACATTGGTATTGTATTGGTGATTGTAGTTGAGCCTAAAATAAACCTCGTTTTGGGCTACCTTTAAAATAGCCGTTTGATTATTAAGCACCGTAAGTCTTGGGCTTGAAAGTGTTTTTGAGGCACCAAATTGCTCAATTGCTGTTAAAATAGCGCCAAAAGACTGTCCAATACCGCCAATTGTAATGACATCAGCCTGAGCATCTGTGGGGTTAAGAAAGCGCGCATTTTGTGCGATTGTTCCAAGGGGGGCATTAAAACGCAAATCATGTGGGGTTGTTCGACCAATTTTTTGCCAATTAATGCCGCTACGGTATTGATCTGTAAGGGAGACCTCGATAACCTTTGCTTCAATAAGAACTTGTGTGGTCGCGACTTTGCGCAAATGTTGGAGGTATTTTCGAATTTGACGATGCTGTTTTTCAGTTGTATAAATAGAGATAAGGCCCGCCTGTTTGTGGATAGAGAAATTACCACCACCTTCTTCGCGGTTGATGAGAATATGAAGATTCGCCTCAAGCTCCTTCCAAAAATCATTTTCATTGGACATACTCACCGAGCTATTCGATCCATTATCCCCAATGATGCTCCCCGTCTTTCTTGAGTTGGCAAAAACATCTGTGGCAATTGACACATGATTTTCTGTCGAACGTGAAAGATTTAAAAATTGCACATTATAATTATGGGTATAGGGCGTGTCTTTTTCGATGCGCAAACTTTTGCCAATGACGCGGTAGCGCAAATTTAAAAGTTCGCACAGCTGATCAATGACATCAATAAAAGGTTGTGAGGTTGCTTGAAAAACAATTTTATCATCAATCTTGGGATCCATTTGGAGGTCAACTCCGATTTGACGCGCGGCCTCTGGAAAAACCTGTTTAATGGACACACCTTCTGTTAAAGAGAGTGAAATCGGGCGCTTATAAATATCGGGAATGGGTTGCTTTTGCGGTTTTGCTTTCGGTGGAGATTTAGGGGGGAGGGGCTCTTCTGCTGATTTTTCTACAGGTTTGCGGATCTCATCAAGGGTTGTGTGATCATATTCTTTTTGATCCCATGGAGCTTTCCCATGGCGACACGCGTATAAAAAAATAAAAAGAACCAGAAAAAAACGCACAAACATCACAAAATTTATAGCGATATTCTTTGAGCGTAAAGGGCTGGAGGGGGAAAATCTATAAAATTTTTTCTAATGGCGCGCATAAAAAAACCAGATCGATAAAGACCTGGTTTTTGTAGTCTAAAGCAAGATTTGCTTTTTACTTAATTTTTGTCTCAACAAACTCAACATGCTTGCGTACAACAGGGTCATATTTGCTAAGCTTAAGTTTCTCGGGTTTTTTACGAGGATTTTTCTTTGTGACATAGAAATATCCCGTATCCGCAGAGCTTAAAAGCTTAATTTTAATAACAGCAGACTTTGCCATAACATGGCTCCAAAATAATGATAATGTACATACTACTAGACTTAAAATGGCCGAAAGTCAAGAAAAATCTCCCCCTTTTTCTTTTTACCAGAAGAAAGGGGGCGGATATTAAGAGGCAAAAGAACGTTTTGCGGGACGCCTTTCATTTGAGGGTTTTGCAAAACTTTTTCTGATCGCCGCATCTTTAAAGCCACCGCTACGCTTTGATCTCCCTTCTTCTCTTGGGGGATTTTTCTTTTTAGGGGGTGCATAGCTTTCGCCGTTGTTCTCCCTTGCGGCTGTTTTAGAGGATGCACTTCGTTTAAATTCACTGCCGCCGCGATGTGATTTCGGGTGAGAAAATCGTCCCTCAGCCCGTGGTTTGTGCGCATTTCCTTCACCAGGGCCGCGGCGACGCACACCACCATTTTTTTTGTTTTTATTCGCTGGAGAAGGCCTTGAGTCATCAATAAAATTAGGATCAATGAGTCGGCAAATGTCGCGCCAACGCCCACGATCAGCGGGTGTAATAAGGTTCACGGCCGTTCCTTCAGCTCCGGCACGCCCTGTGCGACCAATACGGTGAATATAATCTTCGGGGCACTGAGGGAGGTCAAAATTCACAACGCATTCGATGTGAGGAATATCAAGGCCGCGTGCCGCAACGTCAGTGGCGACAAGAATACGATTTTTCCCATTGCGGAAATGTTTAATCACATTGTCGCGCTTGTTTTGGCGAAGATCACCATTAATCGCATCCGCTGTATGGCCCGTTTCTCTCAGCTTTTTAGCAAGTTTTTCCGTTGCAAACTTTGTTTTTACAAACACCACAAAGGATCCATGCACAAGCCCCAGTTGCTTTTCAAGACAATCATATTTCTCGGCGTCAGTTGTATTAATAATAATCTGTTTGATTTTCTCAATAGGCGCTGTTGTTGAGCCCACACTAATGCGCACAGGATCATTTAGATATTTTTGCGCCATTTTTACGATGCTATCGGCCATTGTTGCCGAAAACATGAGTGTTTGACGGTTTTTAGGGAGGCACTTAACGATGCGCTCAAGCTGAACGGAAAACCCCATATCAAGCATACGATCTGTTTCATCGAGGACAAGGAATTTCGTATGATCAAGCTTAAGTGTCCCGCGTTCGAGGTGGTCATTCACACGGCCAGGTGTCCCCACAATAAGGCGAGGTTTCGCGTGAAGATCCCGCAACTGGCGCGGCATAGGCTCACCTCCAATGAGGAGCGCACTTTTAATGACGGATTTACGTCCAAGAAGTTTTTTCAGTGTATCGAGCACCTGTGTGGCCAGCTCACGTGTGGGAAGCAAAACAACAGCAGATCCTGTGGGTGAGTTCAATAAATAAGAAACAAGGGGGATACCAAAAGCGGCTGTTTTTCCTGTTCCTGTTTGTGCAGATCCTAAAATATCTTTGCCTTGAAGGGCGAGGGGGATTGTTTCGGCTTGGATAGGCGTTGGGACCTTAAAATTCATGTGTTCAAGGCAATGCATTAACGACTCAGGTAAACCGAGGGATTTAAAATTTTCCATGGGAGCTTTCTCTAAAATTATATATAAAAAAAGAGGAAGCTTACCCTGATTTAACGGTAGAAGCTTGCCTCTAAGTGCAAAGATTTGTGTTTTAATATTTCATCAAAAACAAACCCTTGAGCTAAGTCTATAGCTTATATAATGATTTTTGTGATCATTTCAAGACTTAAATTAATTTGATGTTAACAGCTGATGCCTTACCTTTGTTGGTAGCGACTTCATAGCTAACCCGTTGACCTTCGTTCAATGTGGAAATTTCCGCGCGTTCTAATGCACTAATGTGAATAAAAACGTCGGCGCCACCTTGCTCCGGTTGAATAAAACCATAACCTTTTGTGGGGTTAAACCATTTGACAATACCAGTTGTCATCTTTTTCTCCTATAAGACTTCAGTGTTAAAACTGTCCTAAGACAGCCGTTTGAGCTCCTTGGCCAAAAGCAAGTGAACCATCCTAAAAAAGCTATGTCAAAAACACGCTAAGATTAAGAGGGGTAGGCCTGCCTTAATTCTAGAGGAAATCACTGAGGACTTGTGTACTAACACACTAAAGAGATTAAAAACAAACACGGGCACATTGCAAAGCAAAAAACTCATACCACTTATCATGATGAAGGAAAATACAAAAAAGTCAAGGGATTTTATCTGTTTTAAAATATATTTTAGTAAAAAAAAGACTACCTCAGCATAATACAGCTTGCTTGACATCCCATAGAGGGCTCTCCCCGTAGGGTTTTGCGCCTGTAACTAAAAAAAAGCGTCTCGTCCTCAAAGGTATTATAAGGGAGAGTATCAATGTTTTTAATGTTCTCTTGCTGAAGCATAAAAGCAACAAGTTTGGGTAAGTTAAAGAAATAGTGACCTTCTTTTGCGGGATTTTTTCTAAAAAAAGTATCAAACGAGCTTTTGCGTGAGAGTGAAGCGTTCTCTTTGAAATAGTGATAAAATTCTGGCCCCACTTCATAGGCATTTTGTTGAATGCAAGGGCCAATCGCCGCCACAATGTCAGTGGCGCCTTTGTCGCGCATAAGCGTTAGTGTGTTGGCAATGACACCCGCAAACGTTCCCTTCCAGCCCGCATGAACGGCCGCAATAATGGGTTTTTTGGTATCAGAAAGCAAAACGGGGACACAGTCTGCTGTAATAATGCTCAGCACCAGCCCCGGTGTTGTTGTCACAAGGGCATCCGCCTCGGGGCCTTTCTCAAAGGGTTTGTCTGCAAACATAACGACAGATGTATGCTTTTGATCCAAACCCACCCAGTGATAGCTGTTATTGGAATGAGAGGGGTGGTGTTTAAAATATGTTAGAACGCGTTGGCGATTTTCAAGAACAGCGGATTTTACGTCCCCGTTTTCTGTGCTTTTGCAGTTAAGAGAAGCATAATATCCCTCGCTCACGCCACCTTGGCGTGTAAAAAAACCATGGAGGACCCCAGGAATTTTGGTTAATTCCTGGGATATCAAAGGAGTGGGCGCTGCACGACTTTTCAAGCGATGATTAGTGATGTTTTGACGATTTTTTCTCAGCAGCTTTTTTCATGTGTTCAGTCACTTGACCCTTCATTTTTTCATACAATTCCTTGTGAGATTCACTTAGTTTGCTCGCAACAGTCATGCCATGATCAACGCTTTGAGTCATATGATTTTTGAGGCTTTCTGCATTTTTCTTGAAGGTTTCCTGCGTCATGCCACCGGCCATAGCATCCTTCATCATCGACGCAAGATTGTCAAAGGATTGTTTAATATATTGCTGTTGCATTTGAGAAACAGAGCGCATCACTTCCATAGCTTTTTTGCTCATGTCATTAAATGCTTCGATGTTTTTGCGTTGATTTTCAATCATAGTATCACGGTCCATTCCCATATTTTTCATTGCAGATGTTAAAAATTCAAAAGGATTTTGTCGTCCAGCCATTGATAATACTCCTTTGTTACAGTTCATCCCCCACCCTTAAAGTGGTATCCTTAAACGCACACGAAGCCCCCCAAGAGGTGATGTGTCAAGTGTAACACGACCACCGTGATGGTGTATAGCGTCTCTGACAATGGTAAGACCAAGCCCCACACCCCCTGTTTCGGAATTGCGCGCTTCGTCTAACCGTATGAAAGGCTTGAAAACGGCATTCCTTTTTTCAAGGGGAATCCCAGGCCCATCATCATCGACATCAATCTCAATAAAGTGCCCCTTGAGGCGCATACTGAGCTGTGCTTCTTTGGCGTACTTCTGAGAGTTTAACAGGACATTCGTTAAGCAACGGTTAAGAAGTTGGGGTTTTATCATTATTTTTTGATCAAAAAGTGATTTTATTGTAAGAAATTGTGGATAATGGTGTTGAAAGTCATTGGCGATCTCCTCAATAAAATCTTTGAGGTTTACCTCCACCGAGGGCTCTTCCATAGCACCACGGGCAAAATCTAAAAACCCTTGTGTCATTTGTGTCATTTGATCTACATCTTCTTGAAGATTTTGTTGGTCTTCTGAGGCGGGCATAAGTGCAAGCCGGAGTTTCATGCGTGTAAGAGGTGTGCGCAGATCATGGGAGACACCGGCAAGTTGCTGTGTGCGTTCCTCGACGAATCTTAAAATACGAAGACGCATTTGATTAAAGGCTTTTGCAGCTTTGCGCACCTCAAGGGCTCCTTCTGGTTTAAAGGCAATAATCTCATGCCCCTTTCCAAAGCGCTCTGCCGCATCTGCTAGTTTACGAATAGGTTTAATTTGATTGCGCATAAAAAGAATAGCCACGAGAAAAAGCAAGACTGCAGAGGCTGTTGTCCAAATTAAGACAAGGTATGTTGTTTTGCTAAAAAGACGTTTGCGCAGTGTTTCCACTTTCAAAACGCCATCACTTAGCTGCACATCCACATAAATATAGTCTTTGTCCATTCGAAAAAAATAAGGGTGATTAAGCTGCTCGGAAAGAGCATGATTAAGATGTTCATAAAGCCATGTTTCTTTCGCCTGCCCCGTTTCTTTAAGAATTGCTTTTTTGTCAAAATGAATGCTGAGGCTTAGGTGTTTTGAGGCGAGAGCGGATACTTGTTTGATTGACTTTCCATCTTCTACCATATGGCTTACAAGGGCAATATCACCCGCAATCGTGTGCGAAAGAAGGCGAATAATAGTGTCTGTATGACGATCGAAAAAAATATAGCTCAGAACAATTTGAACAAGAATCAGGGGAACTAAAAGAATGATTGTAAAACGCCCCAAAAGGCTCCTGGGTAAAAAGCGTTTTATCCATTGAAAGGGGCGGGGGACAATGTGTTGCATCGCTTATGATCGTGAAACCTTCTGACGGAGAGTGCGCCAGCAGATATACGCAAAACCGTGGGAGGCGTGGATCAGAACAATACTCAGGTAAGTGTAACGTGGCGTGCCTGCCATAGAGCAAAATAATAAAACGCTCACAAGTGCTAAGGCAATCGTATTCATAAAAAATAAAGGGATAGCCGCTATTTCCTCTCTCCTTTTTAAAAAGCTTATGACTGAGAGACAAAAATAAATAACTCCTAAAAAAAGTGTAGCGATATGCGCAAGAAAAAGAGTCCCCGGAATGCGCGCTATACGTATCAGATTTTTTTCCAAAAGAGGGTTGCCCTCCGTATGCTGATGGATAAAGGACGTGATATGCTCAAAATCAGGAATAGAGAGCACAATGTAAGCAAGATTGCTTAAGCGATGGCGAAAATAAATAAACGGGTGTTTTAAAACCTGATGCAGCCACGTATTGTAAAGGGCGCTGCGTTCGTCGTCGGTCTTTCCTTTTTGCAAAATAGGGTTTGTAAAAATCATATCGTCGACGCGCTGATGATTGAACCGCTGATGGAGTTCTTTCATTGAAAAAAGGTTTGTTTCATTCGCCTTTGGAAAAAGATTTTCATTCGTTCCCACACTAATGGCAGCCAGATCATAAAGCTTAACAAACTGCCAGGAGTGATCAGGGGTGACCTTAGGTCCCATCCACAAGACGCCTGAGAGGATACTGTAAAAAACAGCGGCGATGGCGATAAATGGGAAAACAAACCGCTTGAGCCCTTGGTAATCAGCCGCGTGCCACGCGATCCATACAAGGGCAATCGGCGCTAAAAATGCTGCTTGAAACTTCACAAGGGTGCCATAGGTGAGCAAAAGCAAAAGAATCAAAAGTGCAAAAATATTTATTTTTATTTTCTGAAGGCAGGCGTAAGCCATAAAGGAAAGGACGCCAAGATAAGCAAATGCACACCCCACGTCCTTCCAAATCATATTTTCATAGACCCATATATTTGGAATAAAAGGAATCAAAAGGACTAAGGGGCGCCAAGGATAGGGTCTAAGACTTTTGTAAAGATAAAAAACACTCCCCCACAAAAGGCTGAGGTGAAAGGTTAGCATCAGCCCCGGTCCTTTATAAAGGTAATCGAGCTGACGCCATAAAAAAGACATAATAAAGGGATGATGATCACTATACTGACCAGAAACCGCCATGGCGTATTGAACGTGGCTATCGGGTGTCATGCCGCCTGGCCACATAAACAAAAGCTGTATAAGAAAAAGAGACAATCCTATGAGAAAAAGGAGGGGAGGGGGAAGTCTTGTGAATGCGCTCAGCACCAAGGTGCCTTTCTCAAATGTTAAAAACTTTGTCAAAGGGTGGTGCCGCGCATGCCGTGGATCTTTGCGTCCTCTCTAGCCAGAAACGCTAGGTGGGGGCCATGTATCCAAAGCCACAGCTAAGGACAGGGACAGCTCCCGATGAGAACTCATGGGCCGAGGGATTGCATGTCTCACAAAACAGCGCAGCACCTTGTTTTAGAATACCATAATCTGTGTTTTTTTCACAATGAAGAAATAGAAGAAAATAGCAGAGGGCAGAGGAGTGTAGGTTAATTTTTTTTCTTTTTTTCTATAAAATGCAGTGTTTTTTCAATGCCTTTCTCGGATTTTTCTTTAAGATTTTCTATCTCTGGAATATTGCATTTAAAACCATTTTTCTTGTGAAGATTTTTATATTTTTCGAGCATTTTTGATGATTTTTTTCCTGCTTTTTTATAGTACTTAAGGGATTTTGTATCATTTTTTTTCTGAGAATAAATGCCTCCAAGGCCAAGGTAAGACCGTGTGATCACTTTTTTATTCTCAAGGTTTTTTGCATAAACCTCGTGCTCTTTTTCAAGGGGGAGGGGCCAAAACGTATTTGCTTTGATGTCTTTAAGACTATGTTTGGCTGTTTTTATGGCTTTTTTGTTCCACTTTATAGCGTCATCTGTCCAATCACAATTGATTGAAAGGTGCGCATAAAACTGACCAAGTAACTCTTGGGTTGCGGCATAATTGGGATTTAGTTTGTCTGACTTTTTCAAGAGCTCAATCGCCTCAAACGGGTTGCCTTCTTTTTGAGTAATTTTTGCGAGGCTAAGGTAGGCTTTTGAGTAGGCTTCGAGGTCTAAATCCTTTGTGTCGAGGATTTTCCAAAGAATTTTCTTTGCAAGACTCTGAAAATATTTATCCTCGGAGTGCCTGAAATCACCGGCCCACTTTAAAACTGTATGCGTGTCAAAGTTGTATATGGTGCACTTCTCTATAAAAAGCTCAATGTTTTCTATTTTTTCTTTTGTGTAATAGCTGTATCCTATTTTCTTCTCATCATCATCGGAGAAATCAGAGGCAAAAACAAAAGAATTAAAAAGTATAAAAAATAATAAAATAAAGTTCATATTGATAATATAAAAAAATAATTCAAATGTATTTCTTATGTAGTTTATCGGTGATTGATTTTCAATATTTTCTCTTGCGTTTTTTTATAAAAATGCCTAGTATTGGCTCTGTTTAAACCGACGTTCCTTGCTCTTTTTTTTAAAAAGGGCTGTGTCGAGGTTTTACCTTTGATAAACAACCGAAAGGAATATTATGCGATTTTATGAATGCATTTTTGTTGCGCGACAAGATATTACGTCTGCGCAAGTTGAAAATATGGCAAAGCACTATACGTCAGTGATTAAAAATGACGGTGGTCAAGTGGGAAAGATCGAGTTTTGTGGTCTTCGCACCCTTGCGTATCCTATTAAGAAAAATAAAAAAGGGCACTATGTCCTTATGAATGTCACAGCGGCGCCTGCAACGATTGCAGAAATCGAGCGTCAGATGAAGCTTTCTGAGGATCTTCTCCGCTATCTGACTGTGCGTGTTGAGTCTTTGGATGATAATCCATCCGCATTGATGCAACAACGTAGTTTCCGCGATGAAAAAGCACGTTCATCGTATGATGAAGACCAAACGGAAGTTGTTGCTGTTGCAGAAGAAAATTCTTCCAATAACACCGTAGAAACAGCAGGAGAATAATCATGGCTTATCAAAGAAGAGATTCAGAATCACGCAGCAGCTCGATGGATGAAGGTCAAGCCCGTGTGGCCCAGCTTGTGAAGCGTCAGTTTTTTAAGCGTAAAAAAAGCTGCCCTTTTAGTGGTAAAAATGCACAAAAGATTGATTATAAAGATGTGCGTATGCTCTCTCGCTATGTATCTGAGCGTGGAAAAGTAACGCCTTGCCGCATCAGTTCTGTCTCTACAAAAAAACAACGAGAGCTCTCTACGGCGATTAAGCGTGCACGCTTTTTAGCATTGATGCCATACGTTAGCAAATAAGAGGGAAAGATATTATGGATATTATTTTATTAGAACGTGTGGAAAAGCTTGGCCATATGGGGCAACTTGTTACAGTAAAAGCGGGTTATGCGCGTAACTATCTGTTGCCACAAAAAAAAGCACTCCGTGCGACAAAAGCAAATTTAGCCCACTTTGAAGCGCAAAAAGCCCATCTTGAGGCGCAAAATATTAAGCGTCGCGACGAAGCCCATCATGCGTCAAAGGCGATTGAAGGCGTTGTTGTAACGCTCATTCGTCAGGCCGGTGAGACAGGACATCTCTATGGTTCGATTCGTCCAAAAGATATTGTCGATGGTCTTTTGGAGCAAAAGATCACTGTTGTTCGCACCCAAGTTCTCATCGAAAAACCCATTAAATCATTGGGAATTCATGAGGCAAAGATCGTTCTTCATCCCGAGGTGCACGCCATGATCAAGGTTAATGTGGCACTTTCCATGGAAGAGGCAATGGCACAAAGTGAAAACGCTTAAGTTTTTTCACTAAGTCAGAAAATTTAATGCACTTATATTGAGTTATAGGTGCATTTTTTTAGTGATTTATTCCAATTTTTTGACGTATTGGGTGTGTTTTTAGATTTGAGCGTACATTTGGGGCGAACTTTTTTTTTCATAAAAGTAGCGTGATTAATAATTTTTCGCTTTCTTGGTCGAGATTTTGTGTGTTTTTCGGGCAAAAAATAGCTTTTTTAACGCATTAGGCGTGATAATAGGTGAATTTTTAGGATTTTAAGGCGAATTTTCCTGGATATAACGCCATTTTTGGGGGTTATGAGGGCTTTTTTGACGATTTTATGCGTTGAAACGGTCTTTTTCGGCGAGAAAGGCGCGCTGATCGCTGCGTTAAAGGCCCATGTTAAAGGGCAAGGGACCTTAAATTTTCTTCAAAGGGCGAAAGATTTTTTTTAAAACATTAACCTTTTATTCACACACCTTAACAAAAAGTTAATTTTCGCACCCCCACCCTACCACCCTAGGTGGCCCTAGGGCGGGGCGGCCCACCGTCCCCAGTCTTTCTTGGGGTTTGGGCGCAAAAAGCCCCTGTCTCTCCCGCAAGAAAGTTAAAATTTTAA
>JAKBAR010000047.1 GCA_021808925.1 Pseudomonadota bacterium
GATTTTTTTCGACAATCAAAGACTTAAAACAGCCAAAAATCCCTTAAAATCACCAAAATTACCTCAAAAAAGGCGTACTTCTCATGCGAAACAACTCAAATATGCACTACTGCGATCAAAAAAGGCCTATAAAAGCGAAAAATTCGGGGAAAAACAGGAAAAAATCTTAAAAAGAAGGAAGATGATCTTGATTTCCCTTGGCAAATTGAATTTTTGATAGGGTACAAAAATTACTAAAATTCTACTGAGTGCGTGCTTCAAAAGGTGATTCATAAGGGAATAATAGAGAAATCGCAGGCATACTATTTCTACAGGCATACTATTTCTAGGAGGATTGGTTTTTCATAGGAATCAATGCTCTGTGAGTAGAGCTCTCCACTTCTTTTCAGAAAATGCATTAATCGATGCAGAAAGGACTTGTAAAAAAAATGAAAAGCCCTTATAACCGTAATACTTAAGCAGGAAGTGCGGGATGGGCGGCGAAAGCTCAAAACACTTTTTTTGTTCAAAAATATTAAACATCAAGAAATGTTAACTTGATCTTTTGAGTGAGTATATTATGGAGAATCAAAACATACGTATTCGTCTGAAAGCGTTTGATCATAGGCTCTTAGACCAATCGGTACGTGAAATTGTCAATACGGCTAAGCGCACAGGTGCGCAGGTGAGGGGGCCTATTCCTTTGCCAACAAAAATTGAACGCTTTACCGTTCTCCGCTCACCTCATGTGGATAAAAAATCCCGTGAGCAATTCGAAATCAGAACCCATAAAAGACTTATCGACATTGTTGATTGGTTGCCACAAACGGTTGATGCTTTGATGAAGCTTGACCTGGCAGCAGGTGTTGATGTCGAGATTAAACTCTAGGAGCTCACACAATGCGTTCAGGACTTATTGCAAAAAAACTCGGGATGATGCGCTACTTTCAAGAAAATGGCGAACAAGTTCCCGTCACTGTTTTAGAGATCGACAATTGTGTTGTTCTCGCTCATAAAACAGAAGAAAAAGATGGTTACGTTGCCCTTCAAGTAGGGGCAGAGATTGCGAAACAAAATCGCGTATCCAAGCCAGAAAAGGGCTATTTCTCAAAAATTAATCAAGAACCGCGCAAGCATGTGCGTGAGTTTCATGTCTCAGCCGATCACCTGATCGATGCAGGCACAGCGCTCACAGCCTCTCATTTTGAACAAGGGCAGCTTGTGGATGTGACAGGTACAAGCATTGGTAAAGGCTTTGCGGGGGGTATGAAACGTTGGGGCTTTGGTGGTCTTCGTGCAACGCACGGTGTCTCTGTTTCCCACCGTAGTCATGGTTCAACAGGTAACCGTCAAGATCCAGGAAAAGTCTTTAAAAATAAAAAAATGGCTGGTCATATGGGGGCAAGGCGTGTTACAAAATTAAATCTCGTTGTTCACAGTGTGGATGCCGATCGTAATTTGATCTTTATCAAAGGATCTGTGCCAGGGCCGAAGGGTGAAATCGTCTTTGTCCGTGATGCTATTAAAGCGTCAAAGAAATAAGTAGAGAAGTGCGATGAAAGTAGACATTATTAATTGGAATAAAAAAAAGGTGGGTGAGCTCGATCTTAATCCATCTGTGTTTGCAGCACCGCTGCGCAGCGATATTCTTTCACGTGTGATTCACTGGCAGTTGGCAAAACGCCGTGCTGGGACGCATGCTGTTAAAGAGCGTGGAGATGTAGAGGGGTCAACCCGTAAAATTTATAAACAAAAAGGAACCGGTGGTGCCCGTCACGGTGCACGCAAGGGTGCGCAGTTCCGCGGTGGTGGTATCATTTTTGGTCCCGTTGTGCGTGATCACGGGTATTCGTTGCCTAAAAAAGTGCGCAAGCTTGGTCTCAAAGTAGCGCTCTCTTCAAAGCTTGCATCGAATCAGTTGTATGTCATTGATAGTCTTGACATGGCTCAACCAAAAACAGCTGAGCTTGTAAAGGCGTTTGGTCAATTTGATACACCTTCTGCGCTTTTTATCGATACGAAGAATGTGAATGATAGCTTTTTGAAAGCAAGTTCAAACATTCATACGATTGACTTTTTGTTTGATGTTGGTGCGAATGTGTATGATATCGTTCGTAAAAACACACTGTTTGTAACTAAAGATGCTATTGCAGCGCTAGAGGCTCGACTCGCATGAAAAATATAAATGCATTTAACATATTAAAGATGCCGATCATCACAGAAAAGGCAACGACGGTTACTGAATTTGGTCAGTATTGTTTTGAGGTCGATAGAGACTCTTCAAAAACTCAGATCAAAAAGGCTGTGGAGCATATTTTCGGTGTTAAGGTTAAGGCTGTGAATACGCTTATCCTTAAGGGAAAGAAAAAGGTTTTTAGAGGTCACATTGGTTTTCGTAAAGACAAAAAGAAAGCTTATGTAACTCTTGATGCTGGTCAAAAAATTGATATAAGTGCGGGTGTATAACGATGGCGCTGAAAACATATAAACCAATTACGAACGCGCAAAGACAGCTCGTTAATATTGATCGATCTGAGCTTTGGAAAGGTCGCCCTCTTAAGGGATTGACTGTTGGTAAAACAAAAACAGGTGGTCGCAACAATCATGGGCGCATCACGTCATGGAATCGTGGTGGCGGTCACAAGCAACTCTATCGTTTGATTGACTTTAAACGTCGCAAGCAAGATGTTGCGGCAACAGTTGAGCGTATTGAGTATGATCCCAATCGCAGTGCTTTTATCGCACTTCTTAAATATGAAGACGGTGTGGATGCCTACATTCTTGCTCCTCAAAAAGTGGCTGTAGGCGATAAGATTATTGCGGGCGATCGCGTTGATATTAAGCCAGGAAATGCTTTGCCCCTTAAAAATATTCCTGTGGGCACCATTGTTCACAATATTGAAACAAAAGTAGGTAAGGGTGGTCAGCTCGCACGTTCTGCTGGTGCTTATGCACAGATCGCAGGTCGTGATGCTGCGTATACAATTATAAAATTATCTTCGGGTGAGCTTCGTCTGATTAAGGGCGAGTGTATGGCAACAGTGGGTGCTGTCTCTAACCAAGATCATCAAAACAGATCCTATAGTAAGGCCGGTCGTAGCCGTTGGCTTGGACGTCGTCCAATCGTTCGCGGTGTGGCAATGAACCCTGTTGATCACCCACATGGTGGTGGTGAAGGAAAAACATCCGGTGGACGTCATCCTGTGACGCCATGGGGTGTTCCTACAAAAGGTAAGAAAACAAGAACCAATAAGCGAACCTCAAAGTTCATTATTAGAAGAGCAAAATAACGGAGTGAATCGTGACAAGATCAGTGTGGAAAGGCCCATTTTTTGATCGCTATCTCCTTGGCAAGGCTGAGGCAGTTAAAGCGTCCGGGCGTAAAGATGTGATTAAAACATGGTCAAGAAGGTCAACGATTCTTCCTGACTTTGTTGGGGTGACATTCGGTGTGTATAATGGCCAAAAGTTTATTCCTGTGTTTGTGACAGAAAATATGATTGGTCACAAGTTTGGTGAATTTTCACCAACACGTACCTATCATGGTCACTCAAAGACAGATAAGAAATCAAAGAGGAAATAATGACAATGAATACAGCTCGCGCTGAGCGCAATAAAATTCGTGTAAGTCCTCGTAAACTTAATCTGGTTGCGAAGCAGATTCGTGGGATGACAGCTGCAAAAGCTTTGGATGCTTTGAAATTTTCTCCTAAGCGGTGTGCTTCTGAGGTGTATAAAGCGGTCGCTTCTGCCGTTGCAAATGCTGAAAATAATCATGGACTTGATGTGGACTTTTTAGTAGTATCGAGTGCAACCGTAGGCCAGGGGTTTACGATGAAACGTATGCACCCTCGTGCAAAAGGACGTGGTGTTAGAATTAAAAAATACTTTAGCCATTTGTTTATCGAAGTGGCAGAGAAAAAGGCGTAACGATGGGACAAAAAGTAAACCCGATTGGACTAAGACTTGGAATCAATAAAACGTGGGATTCACGTTGGTTTTCCTCTAAATCTTATGGTTCTATGCTTCATGAAGATCTTAAGATTCGTTCTTATATTCATGAGAATTTAAAACAAGCTGGTGTATCAAAGGTCGTTATTGAGCGTCCTGCAAAAAAAGCGCGTGTCAACATTTATACAGCACGCCCTGGTGTTCTTATTGGTAAGAAGGGTGCAGATCTCGATAAACTTAAAGAAAAACTATCAAAGTTTACACAGTCAGAGCTCACCATTAATGTGGTTGAGGTGCGTAAGCCAGAGCTCGATGCTAAAATTATAGCGGATGGTATTGCTCAACAAATCGAGCGCCGTGTTTCCTTTCGTCGTGCTATGAAGCGTGCACAGCAAACGGCAGCGCGCCTTGGGGCTCTTGGAACACGTGTGAACTGTTCGGGGCGTTTAGCCGGTGCGGAAATTGCACGCGTCGAGTGGGCTATTGAAGGAAGTGTTCCTTTGCACACATTGCGCTCGGACATTGACTACGCTTTGAGTGAAGCGCTTACAACCTATGGTATCATTGGTATTAAGGTGTGGGTGTATAAAGGTCAGATTCTTGAGCATGATCCAATGGCGCATGAAAAAAGAAATAGTGATAATGTAAGTAAAGCAGGTTAGGTCTGAGCAATGTTGTCTCCTAAAAAAACAAAATTTAGAAAAGCCTTTAAAGGTCGCATTCATGGTGATGCAACTTCTGGAACATACGTCAGTTATGGTGCTTATGGTCTCAAAGCTCTTGAGCCAGCACGTATTACTGCGCGTCAGATTGAAGCGGCGCGTCGTGCGATCACACGTCATATGCGTCGTGTTGGTAAAGTTTGGATTCGTATTTTTCCTGATGTTCCAGTTTCTCAAAAACCTGCTGAGGTCCGTATGGGAAGTGGTAAGGGAAGCCCAGAGTTTTGGGTTTGCCGTGTAAAGCCTGGTCGTGTGATGTTTGAGCTTGATGGTGTAACACCTGAGATGGCGCAACAAGCCTTTTCTCTTGCAGCAGCTAAGTTGCCGATTGCAACAAAGTTTGTGACCCGTCTTGGTAATGTATAAAGAGAGAGTGCTGCTATGAAATATGCTGATTTAACAGGAAAAACACAAAGTGAGCTTTCTGATATGGCTTATAACTTGAAAAAAGGTATGTACACCTTAAATATGCAAAAGAAGCTTAATCAGATTGTCAGTACAGCGCAAATTCGCACGCATCGTCGTGATCTTGCCCGTGTGTTGATGAAATTGTCTGAAATTAAAAAGAAATAAGAGGAAGTCATGCCACGTCGCGTTTTTCAAGGTGTTGTTGTAAGCAATAAAGCTGACAAAACAGTAACTGTCAAAGTAGAGAAGAGTGTTAAGCATCCTCTTTATAAAAAATATATGAAGCGTTCTGAAAAGTATGCTGCCCATGATCCTGAAAATAAATGTCAGATGGGTGATGTTGTCAGAATTATTGAGTCCAAGCCAATTTCTAAAACAAAGAAATGGCTTGTTGTTAACGAATCAAATTAATTGTTATTTTAGGTTGTAGCGATGATACAGACAGAATCAAGGCTTCAAGTCGCCGATAATTCAGGTGCCCGTGAAGTTATGTGTATTAAGGTGCTTGGCGGTTCAAAACGCCGGTATGCTTCCGTTGGAGATGTGATTGTTGTCTCCATTAAAGACGCATTGCCTCGTGGTAAAGTAAAAAAAGGGGATGTGCATCGTGCTGTGATTGTGCGCACAAAGCAGCCCATTAAACGTGCGGATGGATCTGAGATTCAGTTCGATGGCAATGCTGCAGTTATTCTTAATAAGCAGAACGAGCCTGTGGGAACGCGTATTTTTGGTCCCGTCACCCGCGAGCTTCGCTCTCAAGGGTTTATGAAAATTATTTCTTTGGCTCCAGAGGTGCTCTAATGACACAGAAAAAATATAAAGTACGCCGTGGTGATCTCGTTCAAGTCACTGCTGGTAAAGAAAAAGGAAAGCGCGGCGAGATTCTTTCTGTGGATACGTCTGCGGACCGTGTGGTTGTGAAGGAAATCAATATGGTGACGCGCTTTGCAAAACAAAGTGCTTCGAATCCTAATGGTGTCTTCAGAAAAGAAGCATCTTTGCATATTTCGAATGTTGCTCTTGTGAATCCCGCAACAGATAGTATCTCTAAGGTAGGGTTTCGTTTGGATAAAGACGGTAAAAAAGAGCGCTACTTTAAAAATAATAATGCAAGTGTCTAAGGAATAGAAAAATGGCACGTTTACACGATATTTATAAGAAAACACTTCGCCCAGAGCTTATGCAAAAGCGCGGTTATAAAAATGAACTTCAGGTTCCTCGCATTGAGAAAATTGTGATCAATGCCTGTGTGGGTGAAGCAACCCAAGACAGCAAAAAACTTGCTGAGGTTCTCAGTCAGATTGGAGAGATCGCAGGGCAAAAGCCCGTCGCAACAAAGGCAAAAAAATCCATCGCTCAGTTTAAGCTTCGTGAAGGGATGAACATTGGTGCGAAGGTGACATTGCGCAAAAAAATGATGTATGAGTTTCTTGATCGTTTGATCAATATTGCTTTGCCACGTGTGCGCGATTTCCGTGGAGTTTCTCCGAAAAGTTTTGATGGAAATGGTAATTATGCTCTTGGTATTAAAGAACAGATTATTTTTCCTGAAATTAACTACGATAAGGTTGAAAAGATTCGTGGTTTTGATGTAATAATTTGTACAACAGCAAAAACGGATGATGAAGCGCGCGAATTACTCGCTGGTTTCAATATGCCCTTTACAAAATAGTGGACGCAAACGATGGCAAAATTAAGTGCGATTAATAATAATCAAAAGCGCCTGAAAATGATTCAGGGGAAGCGCGCAACGCGTAAACTTCTTAAGCAAGAGTTTACAAATAAAGAAACATCTTTTGAACGTCGCATTGAACTGGCGCACAAGCTAGCTGAGATGCCTCGTAATTCGTCGTCCACGCGTTATCGTAATCGCTGTGAATTGTCTGGTCGTCCACGTGGCTACCATTGTAAGTTTAGAATGTCGCGCATTGCGCTTCGTGCTCTTGCTTCCAGTGGAATGCTTCCTGGTGTCGTTAAATCAAGTTGGTAGTGTCTCATGTACGTAAGTGATCCCATTGGAGATATGATTACAAGAATCCGCAACGGCCACTCTGCTGGCAAGCGTTCGGTTATGTCTCCTTATTCAAAATTTCGTGAACAAGTTCTTAAGGTTCTTCAAGAAGAGGGCTATATTCGCGGTTATCGTGTTGAAGAAGTTCGAAAAGATATTCGTCAGCTTATTGTTGAACTCAAGTATATGGAAAATACGCCTGTGATCCGTACGATTACGCGTAAGTCCAAGCCTGGTATGCGCTTGTACGTTCCATGTGATAAGCTTCCAAAAGTAGCGAATGGTTTGGGTATTTCTATTCTCTCTACATCCAAAGGTGTGATGTCTGATATTGCAGCGCGCGCTCAAGGGATTGGTGGCGAGATTTTGTGTACAGTATTTTAGGGGAATTAAGATATGTCTCGCGTTGGTAAACATGCAATTAATGTCCCCTCAGGCGTCTCAGTTAATTTGAGCGAGGGCGTCATTGAAGTTTCTGGTAAACTTGGAAAAATTCAAAACACGATTCCTGAGCTTATACAAGTTGCTCACGGCGATGGAAAAATTTCTGTCACACCTGTTAACGACAGTGTTACGGCGCGTTCTCTTTGGGGGACGTTGCAACGTAATATTTCAAATGCTGTTAAAGGTGTTTCAGAAGGTTTTACGTATAATCTTGATCTTGTCGGTGTTGGTTATAGGGCCTCTGTGCAAGGAAACAATCTTGTGCTTCAGCTTGGGTATAGTCATGATGTGGTTTATCCATTGCCACAAGGTGTGACAGCTAAATGTGAAAAGCCTACAAGTATTAGTCTGACAGGTGCAGATAAGCAATGTCTTGGGCAAATTGCATCAGAGCTTCAAGAGTGGAGAAAACCTGAGCCTTATAAAGGTAAAGGTGTGATTAAAGAAAAACAATTCGTCCTGAGAAAAGAAGGTAAGAAGAAATAGCCATGTCTAGTCAGTCTCTTCAAAAACGTCGTCAACGCATTCGTACGAAGCTTAAGCTTGTCGGTGCTGGACGTCCGCGTTTGTCTGTTCATCGAACAAATAAACATATTTATGTGCAAATTATTGATGATCTTAAGTCCGTGACGCTTGCATCTGCATCCACAGTAGAAAAAGATGTTGCAGACAAGATAAAAAATGGTGGCAATAAAGCTGCTGCTGAACTTGTTGGCAAAAGAATCGCTGAAAAAGCATCCAAAGCAGGTGTGACAAATGTTGTGTTTGACCGCTCTGGGTTTTTATTTCATGGACGTGTAAAAGTATTGGCTGAGGCAGCGCGTACTGCTGGCCTAAGTTTCTAAGGAAAGAGTTATGGCAAGAGTAAGTAACGCAGAAAAAGAACAAGAACTGATCGAAAAGCTTGTAAGCGTCAGGCGCGTGACAAAAGTTGTAAAGGGAGGTAAAAACCTTCGTTTTGCAGCGCTTGTTGTTGTTGGTGATGGTAAAGGCCGTGTGGGCTATGGAACGGGCAAAGCGCGTGAGGTTCCTGATGCTGTGCGTAAAGCAACAGAACAGGCAAAGCGTACAATGGTTCGCATTCCCCTTCGTGAAGGGCGTACGATTCATCATGACATTATGGGACGTTTTGGTGCAGGTCGCGTTTATCTTCGTGCAGCGCCTGTGGGTACAGGAATTATCGCCGGTGGTCCAATGCGTGCTGTTTTCGAAGCCGTGGGTATCCATGACGTGGTGAGCAAGTCCGTTGGAACATCCAACTATCACAATATGGTCAGAGCGACTTTCTCTGCATTGCAAGAAGTTGTATCCCCCCGTGTGATTGCGAATAAACTTGGCCGTAAGGTGCCAGAAATTATTGCACGTCGTGAAGGTTCGGTAAAAGCGCAAGAACAAGCAGCACAAAACTAACGAAAGTGTGCTAAGTTTTAAAGAGTAAGAGGTAAAAAACAATGGCTGCAAAAGCATCTGAAACAAAATATATCACAGTTCGTCTGATAGGAAGTCCTATTCGCCGTGATGGAAAACAGCGTGAGTATATTAAAGCTCTTGGTCTTCGCAGGCTTGGTTCTGAGAAGGTATTGCAAGACTTACCGTCTGTGCGTGGTTTGCTTCGTAAGGCGGAGCATATGGTTAAAGTTGTTGGATAACTCTGAACAGTGAAAATAGAGAATAAAATGCTTACACTTAATACAATTAAAGATAATCCAGGTGCACGTAAAAAGCCAAAACTCATTGGGCGTGGTCTTGGTTCGGGTAAAGGTAAAACATCCGGCCGCGGTGGCAAAGGTCAGACTGCGCGTTCGGGTGTGGCGATTAATGGCTTTGAAGGCGGTCAAACACCTCTTCACAGAAGGCTTCCTAAGCGCGGATTTAAAAACATTCATGCGATTGAGCGTTTTGAGCTCACTTTTGAGAAAATTAATGTGATCGTTGCAAAGCACGGCCTTTCAGCAGATCAAGCCATCGATCGCGCATTGCTTTTAAACCTTGGCTATATGAAGGCGAGTATGAAAAAAATTACTCTCTTGTCTAAGGGAGAAGCAAGCACAAAGGCGACTGTTGTTGTGGATAAAGCAACAAAAGGTGCAATGGAAATCGCAAAGACTTCAGGCATTAACGTAAAAATTCTTGGTGAATAAATTATGACATCGGCTATAGAACAGCTTGCTGCGAATCTATCCTTTAGCACCTTTAGTAAAGCTGAAGATCTAAAGAAGCGCATTTGGTTCACACTGGCTGTTCTCGTTGTGTACCGCCTTGGTACCTATATTCCTCTTCCTGGGATTAACCCAGACGTTATTCGCGAATTTACACATCAAAATGCTGGAGGTATCCTCGGTATTCTTGATATGTTTTCGGGTGGTGCGATTAGTCGTATGACGATTTTTGCACTGAATATTATGCCTTATATCTCAGCAAGTATTATCGTTCAGTTGATGACATCGATTTCTCCTCATTTTGAGGCTCTCAAAAAAGAGGGGGAGATGGGGCGTCGAAAGCTGACTCAGTATACACGCTATGGTACGGTAGCGCTTGCGTCAATTCAGGCGTATGGTATCGCGATTGCCCTCGAAAAAATAACGGCACAGTCAGGGGCGGCGGTTCTTATGCCGGGGATGCTCTTCCGTATAACGACAGTGATTACATTAACGGGATCAACCCTGTTTATTATGTGGCTGGGCGAACAGATTACATCGCGTGGTGTAGGGAATGGAACCTCGCTTATTATTTATTCAGGTATCGTTGCAAACCTTCCGCATGCTCTCTTTAATACACTTGAGCTTGGGCGTCAAGATGCGATTCCTTTTCTTGTATTGTTTTTGATTCTCGTGATGGCTGTTGTGGTTATAGGCTACATCGTCTTCATGGAAAAAGCCCAACGGAAAATTGTGATCCAATATCCGAAAAGACAGATGGCGGCGAATCGTCCTGCAGTGGGGCAGACAACCCATTTGCCTTTAAAACTAAATAGTGCAGGTGTGATTCCTCCGATCTTTGCCTCTTCCTTGCTTTTATTGCCGGGGACAGTTATTGGTTTTGCCGGAACAGACCCTGATACATTTCTTGGTATGATTGGAAGTCATTTATCACACGGTAGACCCCTCTATATTGCTTTGTTTGTTGCGCTTATTATTTTCTTTGCCTTTTTCTACACGTCTGTTGTGTTTAATCCTGCAGAAACGGCGGAAAACTTGCGTAAGATGGGCACATTTGTTCCAGGCATTCGTCCAGGCAAGCCAACGGCGGATTATTTGGATTACGTGCTAACGCGTTTGACGACAGTGGGTGCACTCTACCTTGCATCGATTTGTATCTTACCAGAGCTCATTTTAGCTAAAGTATCACTTCCTTTCTATTTCGGTGGTACGAGCTTGCTCATCGTTGTGAGTACGACCATAGAAACATTTTCGCAGGTACAATCCCATTTGCTTGCTCATCAGTACGAGGGACTTATTAAAAAGTCATCCTTAAAGGGCAGGGGAAAATGATCATTATTCTTATGGGGGCTCCTGGATCTGGTAAAGGGACGCAGGGGCAGACTTTGT
>JAKBAR010000006.1 GCA_021808925.1 Pseudomonadota bacterium
CTTTGGAGTGTGGACGTTTAGCAAAGATTTTAAGGGCTTTTATGGCAAAATAGTGAAGAAAAAGGCTCAAAAATCTGAAATTTCGCGAAGATATTCGGGAAAAAATGGTGCGATTATGCTCGAAAAAAGTTCCATAAAAGCGAAAATTCACTTTTCATTCTTTTTGATCTTCTTTCGAGGGGGGACGTTTAACAAAAATTTTTAGGGCTTTTTGGCAAAATAGTGAAGAAAAAGGCTCAAAAATCTAAAATTTCGTGTCAAAAAAGCAAAATTATCCCGAAAATCGTCAAAATTCTGCAAAAAATGTGGGGAAAATGACAATTTTAAAGGGAATGAGCACAATATCCATGGAAAATATAAAAAAAGTGAAAAATTCATGGAAAAAGTAACTTTTTAGTGTATTCATCCTTATTAGATATTTTTTAAAAATTTTATCAGCCTATTGATATTGTAAACCACCACAAAATATAAAAATGCGCATCAAAAAGTTAGAAGTGCGTGCCTTCTTCCTTGCACTTTTGAAATAAAAATGCTTTAACACAAGGGAATATCCTTTTCTGTTTGTGCTTTTTTATCCTATGTCCCCTTTAAAACATGTGGCCATTATTATGGACGGCAATGGCCGTTGGGCTAAAAAAAGAGGAGTGGGCACCATCGAAGGCCACAAAAAAGGCGGTGAAACGGCCGAACGCATTGCGCTAACTGCGAAAAAAATGGGCATTAAGTATCTGACCCTTTATACGTTTTCTGCTGAAAATTGGCGGCGCTCTCCCTTGTGGATCGCAGAATTTATCCGCGAACTCAGCTATTATCTTGAGCATCAAACAGATATTTTTATGCAAGAGCATATTCGCGCACGCTTTATTGGGGATCACTCTCGTTTTCCCCAGAAATTACAACGCTTGATGCGAGAGCTTGAAGAGAAAACAGCCTACTTTGATGATGTGCATGTAACATTTGCTGTGGGATACGGTGCGCGGCAAGAGATTGCACAAAGCATGCGTGCCCTTGCAAAACGGGTGGGCTCTGAAGAAATCAAAATTTCTGACATTAATGAACAGTTAATTTCAGAGACCCTCTATACCCACGATCTTCCCGACCCTGATGTGCTCATTCGCACAAGTGGTGAGATGCGGATCAGTAATTACTTGCTTTGGCAGGCAGCCTATGCTGAACTTTATTTTACAGAGACCCTTTGGCCGGATTTTTCTCCTGAGGAATTTACAAAAATTATCGAAACCTGTTGCCAGCGCCAGAGATGCTACGGACAAGACCGTCAAGATGCAGCCAATGCCGCATAAATCTGATTTGTCAAAACGCGTCTTAACAGCTGTTATTCTGATCCCATGCGTCTTGGGTGTTTTGCTGCTCGCGCCGTTGATCATCATTCAGGCGCTTATTGTTTTGATAGGCATTGGCCTGACCTATGAATGGGTGCTTTTAACCAAAATAGATTTAAAAAATGTTCTGCTTTTGAAGGATAAAATCTTTCTTTTGGGCCAGGTTTATATTTTTACAGCCGTTTTTTTTCTAAGCTACTTTGTTTCAAATGTTGATATTCTTTTGTGGTTTCTGATTATAACGTGGGTAAATGATACGGGCGCTTATTTTTCAGGGCGTCTTTTGAAGGGGCCGAAATTATGGGTGGCGATCAGCCCCAAAAAAACGTGGTCAGGGCTTTTGGGCGGTGTTCTCATGGGGGGCTTGGCCTCAGGTTTTTTTGCCTCAGTCACAAAGCTTTCGCATTTTCCTTATCTTGTGAGTTTTTGTCTGTCTTTTATCGGGCATGCGGGCGACCTTCTCGAGTCGGCTGCAAAGCGTTATTATAAGGTGAAAGACTCCGGACAAATTTTACCGGGACATGGAGGGCTTTTAGACCGCCTCGACAGTCTTCTCTTGATGAGCATCGTCTACGGGTTTTTCTTCCTTTTTTTTCTGCGCTGATGGCTTCTTTTTAGAGGCTTTCGCTTTTTTTCCAGAGGTTTTTTTCTTTTTTTTCTTTTTTGGCGGGGGTGAGTCTTCTTTTACTGTTTCATCTCGATTACTTTTCTCTGCTGTACCAACTTCAGATGAGGCCTCTTTCTTTTGATCAAGAAGCCCACTAAACCCGGGAAGAGGCGAAAGAAGAATTGCTAAAAAACTAAAAAAGAGAGCCAACCGAACCATAATAATGATGCAAATAAAATTTTCACCTTACCTTGAGCATAGAGCAAAAACATTAAAAAAGAGTTAATTTTGAAAAAACCTCTAACACGCATAACGATTGCTTAAAAATGCTTCTCAATATGCGTTTTTTCAATTTTATGGGATTATTTTAGTGATTTTTCATTGAATATTCGATGAAAAGGGTGCTTCTTCAGTATTTTAGTGGCATTTCGCAGGAATTTTCCTGGATATAACGCCATTTTTTGGTCTTATGAGGGCTTTTCCGACGAGAAAAATAGTAAATTGAAGCTTTTATCTCCTGATTTGGCGCATTATTGTCCCTTAAAAGCATGATTTGATGCCTTTACTCTCTGATTTGAGTGGGGATAGCCGCCTTTTTCTTTGCAAATAACCCTTTTTGCGGTCTATTTTGGGAAATTTCGAGGGTATTTCATGAAAAATAGTGTATTTTTTGGATGGTTAGGCGATTTTTGGGGCGAATTTTCGATGAAAAGGGTGCTTTTTTGACCGATATTTTGTGGTTTTTCATGATTTAAGAGTATCACTCACATTCAACCTTACAAGAACTCTTAGGCTTTATAATTTAAACCTGTGAGATGATAAAAATCGGATTTTTCTTGCCAATTTTCGGTGACTTTCACGTGAAGAAAGAGATGCACTTTGCGATCAAGAACCACGGTTAATTCTTTTTGAGCAGCCTCTCGAATCGCCTTGACGCGCGCCCCTTTGTGCCCCAAAACAATGGCTTTCTGACCTTCTTTTGCGACGTTTATCACTTGTGAAATTTTCACGTCGCCATTCTGAAAAACCTCAAAAGCCTCTGTCTCAACGTACGTTTCATAAGGAAGCTCTTGATGCAGTTGCAGAATAAGTTTTTCCCGCGTAATTTCCGCCGCAAGAAGCCGTTCCGGTATGTCCGCAATATAATCTTCCGGATAAAGCCACGGTGATAGGGGCATGGCATTTGCGATAAAATGAATCACATCCTGTACCCCATCATTTTTAAGAGCGGAAATCATAAATACTTTTTCAGCCTTTGAATCCTTAAAAAAGGTAGCGATTTTAAGAAGTTTTTCAGGCGCAACAGTATCAATTTTATTGAGCACAATAATGAAGGGAGATTGAAGCATTGCAAGGGTTTCTTGCATAAAAACCTCATCCAAACGCCCTCCCACATCTAAAATAAAGAGACGAAGGTCAGCATCTTTTGCGGCATCAAATGCAGCCTCAACCATGGCACGCTCCATACGTACTTTAGGTTTAAAAATACCGGGTGTGTCTAAAAGGATCATTTGCGTTTGACCGTGCAGTGCAATCCCCGTCACACGCTGACGTGTTGTTTGAACCTTGTGCGTCACAATCGACACCTTTTCACCGACAATGGCGTTTGTCAGGGTTGATTTTCCTGCATTGGGTGCACCAATAAGCGCCACAACACCGCACTTTGTTTCAATAGCATGAGTCATAAAATTTGTTTGTCCTTTAGTAAATAATCAGCAGCGGCTTGCTCCGCTTGGCGTTTTGTCAAACCTTCCCCCACACTTTCACCAAGACCTTCAACAAAAACCTTCATGATAAAATGAGGAGCATGATGAGGGCCTTTGGTTTCTAAAAGGGTATAAACAGGCACACACTTATAAAAGCTTTGAGCATACTCTTGCAAAATAGTTTTCGCATCACGTGGCGGCCTTAGATCTCCCTCGAGTAAAGATTGCCACAAAGAGGTAATTATTTTTTTCACCGTCTCAAAATCACTATCACAATAAATTGCTCCTAAAAGAGCCTCCATCGCATCGGAAAGTATATTAGAGTGGGCTGTAATCGCGACTTTTTTACCGTCTCTATCCGTTATATAGGTATGAAGATTTATTTTTTCAGCAATTTTTACACATGATTCCTTTGAGACAAGAACAGCAAAGCGTTTGGCCAAATCTCCCTCGCTCTCGTTTCCATACTTTTCACATAAAATATCCGCGATCGCAAGGCCAAGAACACGGTCACCTAAAAACTCTAAACGCTCGAAGTCTTGATTTTTTTTCTGATGTCGGGTGCTTTTTGCGTGACACGCTTTTTCTAAGTTTTGTTTATTTTTAAAGACATAGCCAAGAGCATGTTCCAAACGCATTGTCATCAAAAAATACTTTAAATCATCATTACCACAGCAATAGCACGCCCCGCACAAAATGTGCACAATTTTTCGATTTTACACATTTATAACCTTCACTCTTACTAAAACAATAAAGATGCCTTTGGCAGCAGCACAGCATCAAGTTTTTGATCATGGGGCTCTGCAGGAAGAGACGCCGCTTTTTGACAAGGATAAGATAGCCCAATGAGCATCGGCCGTTTAATTTTTAAAATTTCCTCAAGCGCACGATCATAATGCCCCTGACCATAACCAAGACGGTGACCTTTTTCATCAAACGCCAAAAGCGGTAAAATCACAATATCCGGAAGAAGAGGCTTTTTCTCCACAGGTTCAAAAAAATTAAAATGATTTTTCACAAGCAGCATCGTGCGTGTATAACGACTGAAAACAAGGCTCTTCCCATTCATTTGAGGGAGAGCAACCTCAATGTTTTTTTCAAAAAGCCAGCGGATTATACCCCGTGGAGACGCCTCGCTTCCAAAAGGCTCATAGCACGCCACAATTTTTTCATTAAGGTCAAGGCGTTGATCTTGAACAAATCGCTCAAAACACTGTTGAAAATCGGATTCAAAGACCAGGGCTTCCTTATCCCCCACAAAGACATCCCGTGCGTTTTTAAATTCCTGGCGAAGCTGATTTTTATCTTTCATATCACTCAATTTCTTTCAAATTATTAATAAAACTAAAATAATCATTAATTAAAAAAATATTAAAATATAAATATTGAATTTTCAATTAAAAATGCCACATATTTATTGCTAATATTTTTGATGTTTATATGCGTATGTTACAACCTTTTTTGTTTCTCCTCACGCTGCTTATTTCTCTTGCACAGCATCCTTTGGTTGCATCAGAAAATAAAGAAAACGAGAAAAAAATAATCACTTTATCAAAAAACATCAGAAAGCCATTTCAAAATATTACGAACCTTCCTCCTCAGGACGATTATATGTATGAGGAAAAGAAAAATAAAGTTAGCCTTGAGAAAATTAAGATTCTTTGGACGATTTTCAAGCAGGCTGAAATTCTAACGGAAGAGGATATAAAGTCTTATAAGAGTGTAGGTGGATCAGAAGAAGAGCTTGAGGTTTACTTTAAAATTTATCGACAGAAAAGACCTTTTAAAGAGTATATCGATAAGGAAAGAAGTGGCGACAAAGATGCAGACATTGACCCAGAGTTGCTCCGCATACTTAAATTTAGCCGCCAGGATATAAGAGAATTTTCTAAAAAAATTGCAGTTAAATCCCCCCCCAAAAAGAAAAAAGAAAAACAAGAACTTACAGAGGACGATTTAAAAGAGATTGAGTCTACTCAAAAAAATATTTTAGAGGAAAACCTTAAACTATCCAAAGAAATCAAAGGGGATTTCAGTTTTTATGATATTGAAAATCATATAACGGATCAGATACAGCAATATATCAGCAAACTTTACAATGAAGATAAAAAAATAAGCGCACTATCCTTTCAGTATTCTGTTTTTCTTATGCTTAAACCATTTGTTGAAGGAAAATATTATAATTGGATTGTCTCATCCAAAGGATATCTTTGTATTTTTCCCACAGGTATTCACAAAAATTGGAAAGATATAAAAGGAAGAACGAATAAAGAAAGACTTGAAATGGGCTACAATCTTGTTGATGGAGGGGCTGAATCGATGGAGCTGCATCATGTCTCACAATTTGGCCCTGAGAGTCTTGGAATTGCCCTGAAAAAATTTAAAGAACTCCTTGAGAAAAGTTGCAAGGCCCCTGAGGCATTTTCTAAATGTTCCGTGATCATGTTGTATTTGTCCAAAAAAGGACATGACAGAGAAGGCATTCACCCTAAAAAAATTCTCAACAAAATAAAAAAACCAGATCGCATCGAGTTTAATAAAGACCGCATTGATATCAACAAACAGATTCGTGAGATCTTTTGATCACTGATCTCTTAGCTTAGAAATTGCTCAGCAATAATGCGCTCTTCAAGGTGATGGTCTTCGTCAAAAAGAATGGCGAGTTTTTGAGAGCTATCTTCTTTGACGGTAACATGTGTAACGCCATGAATTTCCTGATCATCGAAAGAAACGCCTACAACTCTGTGATCCGGGTCAATAATCTCAAAAGAAATGGACGAGTGTGCGGGCAAAAGGGCACCGCGCCAACGTCGTGGCCTGAAAGGACAAATAGGGGTGAGGGCTAAGAGATTCGAACCCAAGGGGATAATAGGCCCATGGGCAGAAAGATTATAGCCTGTGCTTCCAGCCGGTGTGGCCACTAAAACACCATCACACACAAGCTCTTGCATGCGCATCACACCATCCACAGAAATTGCAATTTTAGCCCCTTGAGCACCGCGCCTTAAAAGCGCCACCTCATTAATAGCCTTGGCTGTATGACGTTTCCCGTCAAGAGTTGTGGCTTCCAGAACAAGAGGGTGCAGCGCAATTTCCTTAGCTTTTTCAATCCGCGCAAGCATATCTTTAAGATTTTCACTATGGAGCGTATTCATAAGAAATCCAACACTTCCACAGTTAATACCATAGATTTTTTGAGAAGCATATTCGCGCAAAACGCGCAACATCATGCCATCACCCCCTGCTACCAAAAGAATGTCCGCCTTTTCTGGAGGGCCAAAAGTATAATCTGCACGCCAGTTTTTCTCGAGAGACTTCGCCAAAGGATGGTTAGATGTGAGAAGAGAAAGAGAAGCCATTAAATTAAAATGATAAAGATTAAAGGATATACACGTCCATATCTTACAAAAAATAAAACACCGATGCACGCTTTCAAATAAAAATCACAGGACCTTCTCAAGCAAACAAAACCCTTCTTGAGTGTGTATTCGCTCAAAAAATTTAGAAAATAGCGCGTCAAAACGGTAGGGCCTAGTGTTTTTTAATCATTTTTGCTAGATTGTCAATGTTTAACCTCTGATGATAATGTTTTGATCGTGCGCTTTTTTTATCTTTTACCTTTTTTAAGTTTTATCATTCCTCAGGCGCTTTATGCAGAAGGCGAAGAAGATGTGATGTATGAGGAAGTTATTGAAGAAGAAGCTGCAGAGGAAGAGCCAGCGGATGAGAATTTTGAAACAGCGACTTCGCCGGCAAGTGCGAATGGAAACGATATCACAGCTCTTCGCGCTCAAATTGCAAGCCTTACGAATAAAGTACAACAGCTTGAAGGTCAGCTTAAAGTCCAACGTCAAACACCTTCAACAGCCCCCGGCGCTATTCCTATTCAAGGGCCTGCAAATGCTCAAGCGCATATCACACAAGATCCCGATGTCAAAGCATTGATGCAAGAGATTGGTGCGACAAATGAGCAAGAGCTTGAGAAATCTTTAGACGCACATAGTGCAAAAGAAGCCGCAGCCATGGCCCATGCTCACCAAAAGACGGGGCACCTTCCTGTGGGTCCTGCTCAGTCCGATTTTGATAGACTGCATAAACTTTATAATGAGGTTATGCTTGCTGACGCGGCCACGCTCCCCCAAAAAGCACAGGCCTTTACCACCACATGCAATCACTATATTACAACGCACCAAACGGATCCCTCCAGCCGCTCTGCTCTTTATTATTTAGGCCGCGTGCTTCTCAAACAAAACAAATTGAAGGAATCCCAAAGTACTTTTGCCCGTGTTTACCGTGGCGATGAGCAAGGCCCTCACGCAGCAGACGCATTAATAGGTATGGCAGAAATTCTTATCGCTCAAGGTAACCATCCAGCAGCCATTAAGTTCCTTGAAAAGATCAAAAAAGATTTCAAAGCAGACTATCTTACAAAAGAAACAAAGGAGTCCTTTAAATCTGTGGCTTTACGCGCGAATTCAAAGCTTTCGTTTGACACCCCTTTAAAATCTGTGGCTTCAAAACAAGAAGTGGCTCCCTCTAAACAACCAATAACGCCCTCAAAAGGAAAAAGCGCATGAACTGGCTTTCTAACTTTGTTCGCCCCAAAATCCAAGCGCTTATGGGGAATAAGCAAGAAACCCCCGATCATTTATGGACAAAATGCCCAGGGTGCGAACACATGCTTTTCCACCGTGATTTATCAGAAAATAGCCGTGTGTGTCACCACTGTGGGCATCATTTTCGCCTAAGCGCTAAGGAGCGTTTTGAGCTTTTGTTCGACCATGGTTCTTATACAATTCATGCCCTTGAAAAAGTTCTCCACGATCCATTGAAGTTTCGTGATCTTAAAAAATATACGGATCGTCTGAAGGAATATCGTCAAAAAACAAACCTTGATGACGCTATCAAAGTCGCTTTTGGTCCTATTAATGGTATCAATACGGTGATTGCTGCTTTTGATTTTGCTTTTATGGGAGGATCCATGGGCCTTGCTGTGGGCAACGGTATCGTTGCGGCAGGAGCTCTTGCGGTGAAAACCCACTCGCCCCTTTTGATCATTCCTTCTTCTGGAGGTGCGCGCATGCAAGAAGGTATTTTATCCTTGATGCAGATGCCTCGCACAACAATTGCAGTGGAGCGTGTCAAAGAAGCAGGGCTGCCTTATATTGTGCTCCTCACAGACCCGACCACAGGCGGCGTAAGTGCTTCTTTTGCGATGCTGGGTGATATTACACTGGCTGAGCCTGGTGCTGTTATTGGTTTTGCGGGTGCCCGCGTGATTGAGGAAACGATTCGTCAAAAACTCCCCGAAGGTTTTCAAAAAGCCGAGTATTTGCGCGATCATGGGATGGTCGATAGTGTTGTTCCCCGTAAAAAACTCAAGGAAACGCTTGGCCTTCTTCTCACGATGATTCACCGAAAAAAAGCTGCGTAAGGGTTTGTCAACAGCCAAAATTTTATATAAACTGGGGCGGTTTAAACCTTCAGACAAGAATTATTCCATGAAAAAATCTCTCGTTGTTTCTCTTTTCTTAGCATATTGTTGCGGCCTTTTAAGCGCGCCTTCTCTTTTTGCAAAAGAGGATATTGATGCCCTCATGGAAAAAGATTATCAAAAGGATCACAAAAAATTGTTTAAAAAAATCCTAGAGATTAAAATTGATATGTTGCGCAAACCCATTAAAAGGACATTCGACGATAATGAAACAAACACTTACATTGACAACATCCTCAAGGGTGATTCCATCGTAGAAAATAATCTTTTTCTCAACCCCAGCACAGAAAACTTTGATCGCCGTAAGAAAATCCTCGAAGAATTTTCAGAAAGCTACATTGAAAAAGTAAAAAATAGATACTTAGCTAAACAAAACGAGGGCTTAAAGGAGCGTTTCAAGAAAAATAAGGATGAGGATGATTTTGATCTTATTCCATGCATCCTTTCATAGAAAAACGGACTAATCGGCGCTCAACGTCACAAAAGCCTGGGCATAAGGGTATTCATCCGAAAGGCTCAGATGAACATGCCCCTCCATCCCAATGGGAATAAGGTTATCGAACAATTCCAAAGCCCTTGGCTGAAGATGAAAAGAAGGCTTACCCAGATTATCGCGTACGATCTCCACATCTAAAAGCCTCAGACCGCCTCTAAATCCTGTCCCCAGTGCTTTTGAAAACGCCTCCTTCGCTGCAAAAACCTTAGCCACCTGAAGGCAAAAGTGTGAGAAAACGCGGTCTTTGCCCAAGGAAACCTTGAGCTTATTATTTTTCTCCATAATATAATTGAGTTCTTGCACAGACATTATTTTTGAGAGAAACCGCTCAGGATAACGCTTTAACGAAGACTTCAAGCGCCTGCAGTCTGTGATATCTGTCCCTACCCCAAGAATCATAAATTACTTGCTCCTTTCCGCCTGAGCCACAATAGGAACGGTGCGAAGCCCCGCTATGATAGAGTCTAAATGCTCTTGGTCGCGCACTTCAATATCAATAAAGACATCCCAAAATTCAGGGGTGCGATGTGTGACTTTTAAGTTAGCAATATTCCCCCCCTGCTTTGAAATCATCGTTGTTGTGCTTGCAAGGCTTCCTGCTTTATTCACAAATGTCACGTGCACGCGGCTTACAAACCGCGCCTTTTCGTCAAGGGTGTGGCTCCATGAAACATCCAAAAGACGCTCAGGCTCATGAAAGTTTAAGACATGATCGCAATCAAACGTATGGATCGTTACACCTTTTCCTGTGATCACAAGCCCCACAATATCATCGCCTGGAATAGGATGGCAGCAGGCGGCATAGTGCACAGCCATTCCTGGGATAAGCCCATTAATCGAAAGCGTTGTACGTTTCTTTTTACGGGGAGACTTCACGTCCTCATGAGGTGTATCAAATTTATGCTCAATCGCCTCATCAAGAGACTCAGCTGATATTACTGTTTTCGTATCGGTTGCAAGGGCATGTGCAATATCTTTCCCGCTATGATTCCCCTGCCCTACATCCAAAATAAGATCATCCACACTGGAAAAATGGAAAATTTCCTGGGCTCTTTTGAGGTTCCCTTCGGTGTAATCAATATTTTCCTTGGCAAAGGCCTTGTGCAACAACGATTTACCCAACTCAAAAAATTGATTTTTTTGCTGTTGGCGGGTAAACCTTCTAATCCGCGCGCGCGCTTTTCCTGTGACCACAAAACGTTCCCACGTGGGCGAAGGACTTTGGGTTTTTGACGTAATAATTTCGATCTGATCCCCATTATGAAGCACAGTACGCAAGGGAACTTGGCGACCATTAATGCGCGCTGCAACAGTATGATCCCCGATATCAGAGTGCAAGGCGTAGGCAAAGTCAATACACGTTGCGCCACGCGGCAATGGGATCACATCACCTTTGGGTGTGAAACAAAAAACTTGGTCCGAAAACATCTCAAGTTTTGTATGCTCGAGAAATTCTTCAGGATTGGCCGTTTGTTCTAAAATTTCCAAAAGGCCTCGCAGCCACGCATATTGCCTGCCATCATGACGTGACCCACTCCCCTGCTTATATTGCCAGTGCGCTGCAACACCAAGTTCCGCCACAGAATGCATATCTTTTGTGCGAATTTGAATTTCCACGCGCTGATTAAGGGGCCCGATCACGGATGTATGGAGTGATTTGTAACCATTTGTCTTAGGCGTAGAGATATAGTCCTTAAAGCGCCCCGGCATGAGAGAATATTCACCATGCAGCACCCCCAGAACCTGATAGCAATCGGGTATTTCTTCAACGACAATGCGAAACGCCATAATGTCAGAAAGCTGCTCAAAAGCCACATTTTTCATATGCATTTTGCGCCAAATGGAAAAAGGCGTTTTTTCACGCCCCGTGATTGATGCTTTGACATTATTTTTATCAAGGACTTTGCGCATTTCGAACAAAATCGTCTCGACCTGATTCTCGCTCGTTTCGTGTAAATAGCGCAAACGGCTGAGGACAGACTCACGCGCTTCTGGATTGAGCATTGCAAAGGATAAGTCTTCGAGTTCATCTTTGACACCCTGCATGCCAATACGCTCTGCCAAGGGTGCGTAAATTTCCATGGTTTCCCTCGCAATGCGGCGTTGCTTTGCGTTATCCTTCACATAGTGAAGTGTCCGCATATTATGCAGACGATCCGCAAGTTTCACAATCAATACGCGAATATCCGAGGACATTGCTAAGACAAGTTTTCTAAAGTTTTCGGCCTGCTTCGTTTCCTCGGATTGCAACTCAATGCGCGATAGTTTTGTAACGCCATCCACAAGATGCATAATTTCATCGCCAAAAAGCTTTTGAATATCCTCCAGCGTTGCAAGTGTGTCCTCAACGGTATCATGCAAGAGTGCAGTAATAATAGATGCTGGATCCATGCGCATATCGGTCAAGATACCCGCAACCTCAAGGGGATGGGAAAAATAAGGATCACCCGATGCGCGCACCTGTGTGCCATGGGCTTTCATAGCAAAAACATACGCTTTATTAATCGACTCTTCGTCTACCTCAGGCATATAGCTTTTGAGCTTTTGGATGAGCTCAAACTGATGAATCATAGATCACATAATCGTCGAAAGAGGGCGTCCTTTATTGTGCCAAAATTATCGGTTAAAAGAAAGCCTCTCTCATCTCCTGCGTTAATTTAAAGGCTCCTCTTTACACTTTGTATATCCGAAAAGAATATCTTGATACGTCTTATGTGATAATTTTTGATGTATCAAACAATTTTTCAAAATTTTTTGCTCCATCCTGACCTTCTTATCAAAATCGTGATTATACTCTTTGTAAAGCTCTTTAATTTTCTCAACATATTCTTTATTATATTCATGAAAATTGAAACTATTTTTATTATTTTTCTCTTCCTTATTAATGGTTTCTTTGTGGTTTTTAATTTTTTCCAAAAGATTTTGATATTTTTCATCGTTCACTAAAGCAGTTTCAACGGTTTTTTTGATTTTTAGAAATATTTCAAAATCATGTTCTTTGAGATTTTTTAGGTCGTGATAATTTTTTCGCATCTCATTCAAAATTTTCTTTTCTTCATTATAGTTTACAGTATCATTTTCTTTATTCTCACCGTTATTACTCGCCCACAGATTGATGAAGCTACTAAAAAACACGACAAAAAACCATCGATGCATAAAAAATTCTCCTTATCAAAGTTAAATAGTAAAAAATGTTTGTGTTTTTGAAAAAAGCGTTAGAAAATTCTCCGTCGTTGCCTTTGCAAGGGTCGGAAGTGACACACCTTTAATTTCTGCAATGCGCTCTGCTGTGTGCACGACAAAGGCGGGCTCGTTACGCTTTCCCCGAAAAGGCACAGGCGCAAGATACGGCGCATCCGTCTCCACAAGCAAGCGATCAAGGGGCACAAAAGCGGCTGCCTCGTGAACATTTTCTGCTTTTTTAAACGTGACAATCCCTGAAATAGAAATATAAAAACCACGGTCCAGTGCTGCGCGGCACAGATCCATCGAACTACTAAAACAATGAAAAACACCGCCAACGTCTTTGAACTGATCAAGGACTGCGAGCGTGTCTGCGTCCGCATCTCTTGTATGGATCACAAGGGGAAGATTGAGTGTGCGCGCTGCATTACAATGAATTTCAAAGGATTTGATTTGCGCTTCCTTTGGACTTTGATGATAGTAATAATCAAGGCCTGTCTCGCCAAGTCCCACAACCTTTGGATGGTTCGCTAAATCCGTGATCTCTTTGAGAAGTTTTTCGGCATCATACTCCTGTGCATCATGGGGATGCACACCTACAGTACAGGCAACATTCGCATAACGATCCGCAATTTCCTGAAGGGTTTTTGCCTCGCTCAAGCGGGTATTAATCGTTAAAAAACCCTGCACACCCTGATCACGGGCGCGCGTCAAAACCGCATCAAGATCTTCCTGAAAATCAGGAAAATTAAGATGACAATGGCTGTCAATGAACATCGTATTTTTTTAATTAAAAATTTCCTTAATCACCATACATCATTTTTTATTTTTGAAAAGGGGGAAAGGGCTAAAAACACTAAAACTCAGGCCCTATCTTTTGATATTCCAGGCCTTCATATCGCTTAAGACTTGCATCCACAGAGGTTTCGCGCTACCAAAGAAAGAAGACCCTTTCATTCTTTAATAGACCTATGACAGAAAAAAATAAAATTTCGCTTTCCCCTGAACAGATGATCAAAGCTTATCAAGACATGTTGCTGATTCGTCGCTTTGAAGAAAAAGCCGGACAACTTTACGGCATGGGACTCATCGGCGGCTTTTGCCATCTTTATATTGGCCAAGAAGCAGTCGTCGTCGGATTGCAAATGAACCTTTCAGAAAAAGATACCGTCATTACAAGTTACCGCGATCATGGGCATATGCTCGCTTGCGGCATGGAAGCCAATGGCGTGATGGCGGAGCTCACAGGACGCATCGGTGGTTATTCAAAGGGCAAGGGCGGTTCCATGCATATGTTCAGCCGCGAGAAAAACTTTTTCGGAGGCCATGGCATTGTGGGTGCACAAGTCAGTCTTGGCACAGGCATGGCCTTTGCGCACACTTATAAAAATGATGGGGCTGTGTGCCTCACTTATATGGGTGACGGTGCTGCAAACCAAGGGCAAGTGTATGAATCTTTTAATATGGCGGCCCTTTGGAAACTTCCTGTTGTGTATATTATCGAGGATAATAAATACGGCATGGGCACATCAACTTGCCGCGCGTCGGCTTCTTCTGATTTTTATAAACGGGGCGAACCTTGGGGGATTCCTGGCATAGAAGTCGATGGCATGGATATTTTTAAGGTCAAAGAAGCTGGCGCAAAAGCGGTGGAGCACGCGCGCTCGGGCAAAGGACCGTTCTTGTTGCATATCAAAACCTATCGTTATCGCGGTCACTCTATGTCGGATCCTGGGAAATACCGCTCGAAAGAAGAAGTTGAAAGCATGCGTGAAAATCATGATCCGATTGCGCATTTGAAAAATAGCATGCTTGCGAAAAAAATCCTCAGCGACGAGGGCTTTAAGGACATTGAGGTGCGGGTGAAAAAAACCGTGAATGATGCGGCGGAATTCTCTCAAACAAGTCCTGAGCCCGACGCTTTTGAACTTTACACAGATGTGCTGTTGTAAAAAATATAACTCAAACAAAGGAGAATTTTTATGCTCAAGAAAATCGCACTCACAGCGCTCATGGGCTCTCTTGGAGTTGTCGTGAGCGCTGTCACCTCGGACGTTAATAAAGATAACTCTGGCTATGAAAAAAGCCTAAATTTAACGTATCAGCTGCCCTCAAAAGAAAAGATTGCTGAGATTTTAGAAGACAGCGGCCTGCATTATTTTGATGAAAAGACAAAATTTAGTCAAAAGAACGCGTGGCAAAAAGTCACAGGCTTTAACTTATTTTTCGCTCTTGAGGCCGCCTTTTCGGATTATGAAAAAACCCTTCAAGATCATCCACATGCTCTCAATGCTCTCATCACGCTTCAGGTGTTCACTTCAAGCGAAAAGGGAGTACCATCCTCATGCTCTAGATATCTTCAAAGCCTCCACCATCGTGAAAGAGTAAAAGGGCACAGTCTCTTCCTCCTTAACCAAATCTAATTACACAGCGAGGCTTTTTCTGTTGTTTTTGGACACAGCAATCAAAAGCACAAGAGCGCAAGCGCCAACACAGCTGCTGACCAAGAAAGCCATCCCAACACTATTAAAATGCTGTGCAATGTTCCCTGCGACGGTTCCTGCGATGATAAGCGAGATTGCGCTAATGAGGTAAAAGAAACCAAAGGCCGTGCCGCGCAAATCTTCGGGCACAGATTTATCGACAAGCGTCAAAAAAACGCTCTGGCTAATCCCCATTTGAATCCCCCAAATGCCCACACCACTAAACATGACCCAGACATTGGGCGCCATGGCCAGGACAATATCCGCAAGAATAAGGGCCGCAAAACCTACCTGTAACAGACGATATGGATCCATACGGTCAGCCATACGCCCAATGGGATAGGAACACAAAGAATATGTCAAATTATAGACAAGGAGGATAAAGGGGATATAGGTATCGGAAAGGTGAAACGTTTCATGGGCATGAAGACACATAAAGGCTTCTGTGGGACGTGAAAGCATAAAAATGCTGACTACTAACATTAAAAACCAATAGTTTTTGCCAAGTCGTTTAAGATCAGTGAGACGAATAGGATGGCGCTTAGGATGTGCAATATTTTCCCCGACATCACCTTCTGGAAGAGGGACAGGCTTTGGATCTTTTACCGCAACAATCAGGATAATCAGCGCAATAAACGCTGGAATCGTAGCGATCCAAAACACATGATGAAAATTATTCATTGTCCACATCATGGCCAGAACGCCAAGAATGCCGCCTGCAAAACTTCCTGCTGTACCAAGACTTTGACGCAATCCAAAGCAGGCTCCTTTGATATCTTTAGGGGCTACGTCCCCCACAAGAGCGTCGCGGGGCGTCGACTGAATACCATTACCGAACCGGTCCAAGAAACGTGCCATAAACACCGCAATAAAACTTTCGGATATGGCAAGAATAGGCCTTGTCAATGTGACTAAAATAAACCCCACAACCATCACAGATTTACGTTTGCGCAAATAATCACTGACGACACCTGAGATAAGTTTTGTCGCATGGGCACTGGCTTCAACAGCTCCTTCTAAAAAACCAATCCAACCTGTGGCAACGCCTAAAATCGATTTGAGATAAACAGCGGATAAACTAAAAATAATCACCGAGGAAATATTAATCAAAAACTGGACGAGGCCAATCGCAATGACAGTGGGTGGAATAGATGAGCGTTCTTTTTTCATCGAATGAAACGTTCCGTTAAGGAAATATTAATAAGGAAACCCTATCATCAACAATATAGGGATATTTATCAAGAAAATTCTGAGAAATCACAGATTTACAATGAAAGGAAGAACAGTCATGTCACATTTTGGAAAAGTTGGTATCGTTACAGGATCCACAAGCGGTATCGGTCTTGCGATTACAAAAGCATTGATCAAAGAACATGCGCATGTTGTCATTAATGGCTTTGCAACCCATCAGGAAGTTGACGCTCTTTTGGCGGAGCTTAATGGGCTTGGAAAAGGCAAGGCTGTTTATTGTCAGGCTGATCTCACGCAAGTAGGCGATATTGAAAAACTGATTCATTTTGCCCATGATACTTTTGGGCGCGTTGATATTGTTGTCAATAACGCGGGCATGCAACATGTGGCCCCTATTACAGAATTTTCGCCTCAAAAATGGGATCAAATCATCGCCCTTAATCTTTCCGCTGCCTTTCACACAAGCAGGCTTGCTCTTCCGCTTATGCGTGAAAATCATTTTGGTCGTATTATTAATATTGCGTCAACTCACGGACTTGTGGCGTCCGAGGGCAAGGCAGCCTATGTGGCATCCAAACACGGGATCTTAGGTCTCACAAAAGTGATTGCCCTTGAGACCGCTTTAGAAAATATTACCTGCAATGCCGTTTGCCCTGGATTTGTCCTCACACCCCTCGTCGAGGCACAGGTGCGCGATAAAATGACAAAGACAGGCATGACCTTTGATGAAGCCTCGAAATCTCTTGTCTCGGATAAACAACCCAGTCAGTGTTTTGTTCCTGTGGAGGAAATTGCAGCAGCGTGTCTTTATCTTGCTTCCGATCATGCGTCTCAAGTTCGAGGAGCGCATCTCGTTGTTGACGGAGGGTGGACAATACAGTAAAGTAATTTGTTAATATAAAAACCAGAAAACTTGTAAAATGAATTTTAAAATTATCTCACTTATTATCGCATTAACGAATATAACATCACTCTACGCTGCAGAAAAAAGGTATTTTGAGGAAGCAGAGTACTATCTAAAAGAATATCAGACAAAACTTAATGATTTTGTGAATACATACGAAAAAGATGAAAAAAAACTTAATGAGAAAAAATCAAGTCTCACAACTTTTCTGTTCCTCAATATTCTTGAGCCTTATGAAAAACTCACAGAAAATAAACGCAAAGAACTGAACGATAAATATCTCAAAGATTTCAATGACACTGAGAAAAAGACATTCGGTGAAAGCATTATCATTAAAAAATTCGAAGAGCATTTTAATGAACATAAAAATAAGTCCATTATGACAGAGAAAAGCTGGGTAGAGCTTAAAACGGGTCAAGACGAAATTATGACGATCGAAAATCTTTCTGAGGAAAATAATGAAAAGTTAATAATTTTAAAAAAAGAGAGTTTTTCAAACGATTTTCTCCAAAATAATAATATTATTCCTGTTGAAAGTGAAAAAAACATCATTATGGAAAAGGATAATGATGAAGATGAGACTTTTATAAAAAAGAATTTTGAAGAAATTAACAGTAATAACAGCAGTAATAATAGTAGCAACAACAGTATTAGCAAGGAAAAAATTAAAAATGTAGAAGATGAGTTCGGAAAGAATCAAAACAATCTTCTCAATGACAAAAATAATGACACTCTCAATAAGATTGAAGAAAATAAAAACATCATTGAGCTACCTAAAAATAATAAAAATAATAAGCGTATTTCTATAAAAAAATTCACAGAGGGGTTTAAAAACCTTCTTAATAATAATAAAAATAAAAGAAAAAGCTTTAATGAGAAAGACAAAAAAAACTAGTGAGATTTTGAGGGCGTTTGTTCCTCAAAAATAATCACTTCATCCGCGCGGGCAAAATTCAAAACGGCCCGCGCTCTTTCCTCCAGCATATCAAGATCCAAACTATCTGGACGCAAAAGATACACACGGCGCTCCAAAACCTCTTTATTTCCCTGCAAAGTATTGAATTCTAAACGCACCTGATCCAACTTTTGCTTCATGCGCACCATGGACAAAAGACCACGATCCCCCTGGATACTGTGATATATAAAATACGTCACGCACGCAAACGCAATAAGCGGGCCCATAAGGCCCTGGATCTGAGGATTATAAAAAAAAGATAAAATCCCCATTCCTTTTTGACGTCGAACACGCATCATTTATCCTTTGTTAAAAAGAGTGTGGGCGAACTGTGCTTGACCTGAAAGATTTTCAGCAATGCGAAGGAGTTGATTATATTTTGCGGTGCGCTCGCCCCTGCAAAGAGAGCCCGTTTTAATTTGCCCCGCATTCACAGCCACGGCAAGATCTGCAATAAAGGTATCCTCTGTCTCGCCCGAACGATGAGAAATAATGGATTTATATCCGGCACGGTGCGCTTTTTCGATGACGTCTAAGGTTTCTGTCACGGTGCCAATTTGATTCAGTTTAATTAAAATTGCATTCGCAGCACCCTGTGCAATACCTTGACTCAAACGCGTTTTATTGGTCACAAACAAGTCATCACCGACGATTTGAAGCCGGTTCCCAAGAGCTTTTGTCATGGCCGTAAACCCTTTAAAATCTTCCTGATCCAACGGGTCCTCTATCGACAAAATGGGGTAATGATCCACAAGGTTTGTATAGATCGATAGCATCGACGCGCTGTCGTGCTCAGCCCCTTCATAACGGTAAAGGCCCTTCGCTTCATCATAAAATTCACTCGCCGCCACATCCATGGCAAGGGCAATATGCTCTCCAGGTGTGAGGCCCGCTTCAACAATCGCTTGCATCATCAGATCAAGTGCAGCTTTTGTGCCTTTGAGCGTGGGGGCTACCCCACCTTCATCGCCCACAGCTGTGGATATTCCTTGTTTTTTTAAAATCGCTTTCAGTGCGTGAAAAACGGCTGCAGACAACTCGAGCGCCTCCATAAAGGTGCATGCGCCCACAGGAACAATCATAAACTCTTGCACGTCGAGACCATTATTTGCGTGAGCTCCGCCATTAATAATATTAATCAATGGCATGGGAAGCGTGTGCGCATTCCCACCCCCTAAATAGCGATAAAGAGGCATCTGATAAGCCTTTGCCGCTGCTTTTGCACATGCCATACTCACGGCCAATGTTCCATTTGCGCCAAGGTGACTTTTATTATCTGTGCCATCAAGATCACATAGCATGCTATCAATAGCGCGCTGTTGATCGGCCGCGTATCCTTGAAGATGTTGAAAAATATCCGTCTCAATCATTTGCACAACGCGCTTAACACCTTTGCCCTGAAAGCGATGAAAATCACCATCCCGCAGTTCAAGCGCCTCAAATTTTCCCGTGGAAGCGCCAGAAGGCACAACCGCACGGCCGCGCACACCGTTTGCCAGAATCACGTCGACTTCGACGGTTGGAAATCCGCGGGAATCCAAAATTTCTCTCGCTAAAATATTTGAAATGGTCAAAGGCATTTTTCATCTTTCTTTAATGTTCTGTCCGTCATATTAAATCTTTTTTGCGGTTGTTAATATTCTTTCCGTGTCAAACGAAGATAATTTTTCACCGTTTATATCCGTTTGTTCTAAAATTGTAAAACCATTTTCACTTAACATCCCTCTTAATTCATCTGCGGTATAGCATTGGAGTGTATTTGTATCCTTTGAGATTTTTACAGGTTGGCGATGGTGCGTTTGCTCAAAATATGTGGAATAAGAGGCAAGAATCCCCTCATACGTTACATAACTAAATTGAACTTCGCGTACAGTTCTCTCTTTCAAAATGGCGAGCCTGTCCAAGGTAAGCTTTGTGATATTGTCCGTGTGCTTCAGATAGTTCAGATTAAATATATCAAAAACGTAGATCCCACCTTTTTTAAGATTACCATGAATATTCAGCATAGCTTTTTAAAAACCATCGCGTGTTAAGTGGCCAATCGCATTAAAAATTGTAAGAATAGCATCAAATTGACCAACATGGATATAACGACAATCTCCCTTTAAAAACTGAACAGTAACCTTTTTTTGCATTGCTTTTTGCCATGCAACACGCAGCATGCTTGCATTGATATCCGCCCCCACAACGTCAAAACCTGCATCCAAAAGCCAAAAGACTTGAGAGCCTGTACCGCATGTCAGATCAAGCACTGTCGAGACCTCGTATTTTTTTAATATTTTTTCAAGAACAGCATTGGTGATTTCGGAATTTTTTTCATTAAAGTCGTCATAATACTGCGCTTCTCCATTATAGTGAGAGGATTTTGCGGTTGTATGGGTGAGTAATTTCATACGATCCTTTCATGATAAATGAAGCGTGCACAGCAAAAAATATTGCGATTAAAAATCTAGCCTTGATAAATTTCTTCCATGGTCGGAAGTGTCGCTAAATATGTTTTTGTCCTCTCATCAAGGTCACGCATATAGGGCAAAAGATAAGGCACATAGTCCAAAGGCACCATATTCGGACCGTCACTTGGCGCATGAGCAGGGTCTTGATGCACCTCCATAAAGATTGACGCCACACCAGTAGCAATGGCTGCACGCATCAAAAGAGGCGCATATTTGCGTTCTCCCGCCGTTGCATCCCCAAGACCACCCGGTTGTTGCACCGAATGAGTTGCATCAAACATCACGGGGTGCTTTGTTTCTTTCATCACATCAAGGCCACGAAAATCCGACACAAGTTGATTATAACCAAAGCTGACACCCCGCTCGCACAAAATAATATTATGATTGCCAAAGGACTCTACTTTCTTCGCAACATTCTTCATGTCCCACGGTGCAAGAAATTGTCCTTTTTTAATGTTCAGAGGCTTTCCTGTTTTTGCGGCTGCTTTTAAAAAATCTGTCTGACGACACAAAAGCGCAGGAGTTTGCAAAATATCCACAACGTCCGCTGCTGCCGCGCATTGCTCGTTATCATGCACATCCGTTAAAACGGGCACATCGAAGGTTTTTTTAACCTCTTCTAAAATCCGAAGACCCTCATCAAGACCCACGCCCCGCTCGCTTTTAACACTCAATCGGTTCGCTTTGTCATAGGAGGATTTATAAATAAAAGGAATCTTGGCTTTGCCTGTAAGATTTTTAAGTTTCTCAGCCATCATCATGGCATGCTCGCGGCTTTCAATCACACACGGCCCTGCCACCAAAACAAAGGGCAGATCATTTCCAAACGTTACATTTCCTACACGCACATGCTTTTGCATTGAACACCTTAAATTTTAATCTTTTATTAACATTTAGCACACTCGCCTAAGAGACGAGAAGATAATTCCCCTCTCACACCTCTTAAGGGTGGAGATTTTACGATGCAAAAAATAATCGCATGTCTCATGCTCCGTATCGCTATGCCTCAAAAGGGTTGGGAGAGAGATGAAAACGAAGGGTCCCTCACACTAGCACGAGACAACGAAATACGAGTTAACGAAGCGCGTTTAGATCCCCTAACTCCTCAGCACTTAAGTAAGACTAACCTTAATAAAAAAGCAGAAGAGAGACTTCAAAATCTTTTTGGAAAAATTCTTCCTGCTATCAATAACTAAGAAAAAGGAGGAGGCGCAACTCTTCTCCACACTAACAATCATTATCCCTGCCGCCGGTCCAGGGCTGCTTTTACAAAAGCTTTAAAAAGTGGATGGGGGGCTGTGGGCCGTGACTTAAGCTCGGGGTGAAACTGCGTTGCGATAAAAAACGGATGATCAGGGCGCTCGACAATTTCTGGCAACTTTCCATCGGCAGACATCCCTGAAAAGACAAGGCCGGTCGCTTCGATAATATCTTTATAATTTGTATTGACCTCGTAACGATGGCGGTGGCGCTCTGAAATCACAGCCTCTCTGTAAATTGCATGAGCAAGCGAATGTGGATGAATATGACACGGATACGCGCCAAGACGCATTGTTCCGCCCAAATCTTGATGAGCATGGCGCTTTTGAAGCGTATCTTTACTCATCCATTCTGTCATTAGCCCGATAACGGGTGTATCCGTTGGACCAAATTCTGTAGAGGATGCATTTTTTAATCCTGCAAGATTGCGTGCGGCCTCTACAACAGAAAGTTGCATGCCAAAACAAATGCCAAGAAAGGGGCGTTTTGTCTCACGTGCATACGTAATCGCGTGAATTTTTCCCTCTGAGCCATGGGTTCCAAAACCACCAGGCACAATAATCCCATCACAAAGTGAAAGAGCATCCGCCATGGATGAATAATCCTCAAAATTTCTAGCATCAATCGGGTGAAGGTTAACTTTCACATCATTGGCAAACCCACCGTGATTAAGGGCTTCATACAAAGATTTATACGCATCTTGGAGCTGAACATATTTGCCCACGACGGCGATATCCACAGCATCTTTAGGTTGATAAAATTTTTCAACAATCTGCTTCCAAGGCTCAAGATGAGGCGTTGTCGCAGGTAAATTAAAATAAGAACAAATTTGCTGATCAACGCCCTCTTGATGATAATAAAGAGGCACCTCGTAAATCGATTTGAGATCTTTTCCTGTCATCACACGCTCTGGGCGAACGTTACAAAAAAGACCTAGCTTTTCTTTTGCACTTTGAGGAAGATCCCGATCTGTTCGACAAAGAAGCATATCAGGCTGAATTCCATAACTTAAGAGAGTGCGTACAGAATGTTGCGCTGCTTTTGTTTTTATTTCTCCTGCGGCTTCAATATAAGGAACGAGCGCCACATGAATAAAAAGTGTTTTCTCACGCCCGAGATCAAAAGCAAGTTGGCGAATTGATTCAAGAGCAGGAAGCCCTTCGATATCGCCGACTGTGCCGCCAATCTCCACAAGAGTAAAATCCATATCCGACGTTTCATGGGTGATAAAAGCTTTAATCTCATCAATCACATGGGGAACTACTTGCACATTATGCCCGTGATAATCACCACGGCGCTCCTTTTCGATAATCCGCGCATAAATACGCCCCATGGCCGTGCAATCAAAGCGCGTGTGATCATGATTTGTAAAACGTTCATAATGACCAAGATCAAGGTCTGTCTCTGCACCATCTTCTGTGACAAAGACTTCACCATGTTGATAAGGACTCATGGTTCCTGGATCAACATTAAGGTAGATATCAAATTTGCGAATACGCACCGAATAACCATGGGCCTGAAGAAGAGCCCCAAGAGAAGAGGCGGCGATTCCCTTGCCAAGAGAGGAAACAACGCCGCCTGTGATAAAGATATAACGTGTCACAATTTTTATTATTTATCCGTTGTAGGTTGAGCAGGGGCTTCTTGTTGAGTGCTTTCAGTATCGAGAAAAGAGGATTGTTTATGAATCTGACGGCTTGCAATAATGCTCATCAAAAGACAATTAAACATGAAAACGCCCGCAAGGATCGCTGTTAAACGTGTCAGAAAGTTTGCAGCCCCGCGTGCCGTAAACACATTATTCGAAGCACCACCGCCGCCGCCCAGACCAAGGCCACCTCCCTCGCTTTTTTGCAAAAGAATCACACTAATCAGAGCCAGCGCAATCAGCGCCTGAAGAACAAGGAGAATCACCATAAGATTACTCATACTAAAAATTACTTTGCTATCATTTATACGCTTTTATGCATAGAAAAGCTAGTCTGTGGTTAAAAAACACCTCATATTTTCAACTCCCGGAGGTGCGCTCTCAAAAAATTTACACTTTGTTAAATTTTCTACAGTAGAATCACGTTAAGAGAGCAGCTTGCTTTCCTGTGTCTGCACCAAGGGAGAGACCTCATGAAGATATTTAATCGACGCTCCGTTTCAATCGGTCTTGCTTTTTTCATAGCGCTTTATCAAACCAGTCACGGCGGAGATTGCGTGTGGGATGATGAGCAAGAAATGTCTGAGTACTTCAAAGGCATTCAATTTATCCGTCTTAAGCTTGATAAAGCCATCAATGAAGTCACTGAAGATGCGCTAAAAAACGAAAAAGTGTACGTCATAAAGAGTTTTGCTCTTTTCTCAACACCAAACCCTTTGTCGTTTCGCACAAAAAAATATTTATTTTTAGAGTCCATCCCTCTTACAAAAAATCCAATGTGCTTACTGTGGACACCCTTTGGGCAGGTGGTTCTCTTTGAGGATGGTTCCGCAGGCGTGATGAAAAAATGTTTGGATACATTTTTAAAACTGATGAAAGACCACTGGGATATCGAAGAATATAAAGGTGGATATCTTATCAAAAGCATTGATGGTCATCTCTTTTTTAAAGATGAAGACAAAGAATCACTTGACGATGTTTTTTATACGGAACTTTCTTCCACACTGGAGGAAAGGTATGAGACTGACAAAACATTGTTTAAAAAACTATCGGGTGGCCTTGATAAGTTTTTCCCTTAAGGAAAGTTTGAACAATAAGGGTGAAAACTAAAGTGCTGACAGAATCACAAAAAAATAAATAAAAAAAGATTCCATCGCTTAACAAATGTGTTTTTTTTCACTAAGATAGCTCTTAAGAAAAATAAATAAAAACACAAGGTTAAGCAGATGACAAAACGTATTGGCGTTATGACAAGTGGAGGGGATTGCCCAGGACTCAATGCAACAATACGTGCGATCGTCTACAAGGCTGTTGGCACTTATGGATGGGAAGTTCTTGGGATAAAAAAAGGCACAACGGGCCTTTTGCGGAGTCCTCTTGATACGATTCAGTTAACGCCCTCGCTGTGCAATACCGCTATTATGCGTACGGGTGGTACTTTCTTGGGCAGTACAAACAAGGATAATCCTTTTTATTTTCCAACAGAAAATGGCGGAGTTAAAGATCGCTCTAAGGATTTTATCAAAAATTATCACGACCTTGGGCTTGATGCGCTGATTGCAATCGGTGGGGATGGCAGCATGAAAATTCTCAAGCGTCTGTGTGATCTCGGCGGTCTCAATCTTGTAACAATTCCTAAAACTATTGATAATGACGTTGCCGGCACTGAAAATGCAATCGGTCACTTGACAGCGGTGGAGGTCGCCACAGAGGCCCTCGATCGCCTTCAACCCACAGCCGCCAGTCATCAGCGGGCTATGATTTTAGAAGTGATGGGGCGTGATGCGGGCCACATTGCCCTTGCAGCAGGTGTTGCGGGAGGTGCAGATGTGATTTTAATTCCAGAGATTCGCTATAGCCTCGATAAAGTGTGCAGCCGCATTAAAACACTGGCGATGGATGGTTCAAACTTTGCGCTTATTGTTGTGGCAGAAGGTGTGAAAAAAGAAGATGGTCAGCCGTTGACTGTGACGGATCCTAAGTCGGGCCGGCTGCGTTATGGCGGCATTGGTCACTATCTATCCGAGAAAATTAGTCTTTCCACAGGCGCAGAAACCCGCGTGACCGTGCTGGGTCATGTTCAACGCGGTGGCGAGCCTTGTGCAGAAGATCGCATCCTTGCGTCTAAGTTTGGTGTCAGTGCGGTGGATCTTATTGCAAAAGGACAGTTTAATCACATGGTTGCGCTCAAAGGCCAAGATATTATTGCCGTTCCCATCCAAATCGCCACAGCCTCTCAAAAGCTTGTGGATAGTGAAAGTACGATGATGCAAATTGCGCGGGGCCTTGGCATTTGTTTTGGGGATTAATATTTTCTAACGCTGTCTTTATTATTTGACTAAAGGGACGCCCGTCATTGTGTCTGGAAGAGGAATCTCCATGATCTTTAAAAGAGTGGGCGCAACATCCGCCAGCGTTCCATTTTTGATCGCACGATAGGAACTATTCACGAGAAGGCAGGGCACAGGATTGCACGTGTGCGCCGTGTGCGGTTTGTCAGGATTATGATCCTCGACCATTTGCTCAGCATTACCATGATCCGCTGTGATCATCAAGGTGTAATCAGCGTTGCATATGTGCTTATAAATAGTCTCAAGACAGGTGTCAATGCACTCAATCGCCTGAAGAATAGCCTCCTGGACGCCTGTGTGTCCCACCATATCGGGATTTGCAAAATTAACAATAATCGCATCATACGTTTTAGACGCAATCGCCGCGCATAATTTTTCTGTGATATCCCGTGCGCTCATTTCAGGCGCAAGATCATACGTTGCAACTTTTGGCGATGGCACAAGAATGCGATCTTCGCCTGCAACAGGCTCTTCTATACCGCCATTAAAGAAAAAAGTCACATGCGCATATTTTTCTGTCTCTGCGATTTTTAATATTTTTTTATGATGCTGTGAAAGAATTTGCACAAAGCCATTACGTACGGGCTCTGCTTTATAAAGTGCAGGCACAAAAGCATCTAAGGCATTACTGTAGGAACTCATCCCAAGTGTGGCCGACCAAGAAACAAGCTCACGGGAAAAATCACTAAAACCAGGCAATACAAGAGCGCCCAGCAGTTGCCTCACACGATCCGCTCTAAAGTGCGTGTGGAAAAGACTATCTCCTGGCAACACCCCTTGATAATCCCCCATGACACACGGTTTGATAAATTCATCGGTTATATTATCATCATAACTTTGTTGAATCGCCTCTTGGAAAGACGCAACACGCTTCCCCTCGCCTTTAATAATTGCACGGTAAGCAAGCTCTGTTCGGTCCCAACGATGATCGCGATCCATCGCATAAAAACGCCCCTGAAGTGTTGCTGGCACAAGAAGCGGATGCTTTGGCAAAAGATCGATAAACCTCAGCGCATCTTTGGGGGGTGTGTCGCGCCCATCGGTGAAAAGATGCATAAAAACAGTGATGCCCTGATCGATTAAAATCTTTGCCGCTTCATTAAAATGATGCATATGCGCATGCACACCGCCATCGGAAAAAAGCCCCATAAGATGGCATCGCTTTGTTTTTGAGTTTTTGATAAACGTTAAAAGCTGTGGATTTTTTTGAAAATCGCTCACGGAAATCGCGTGATCAATCGCACTTAGCCCCTGCCTGACAATGCGCCCTGCTCCCAAAGTTAAATGCCCCACTTCCGAGTTACCCATCTGTCCTTTGGGAAGGCCAACGTATTCTTCTGAGGCTTCTAATAAACTGTGGGGATAGGTTGCCAGCAGATAATCAAGCATTGGTGTGCGCGCCTGTGCAATACCATTAAATGTTTGATCTGGGCTCAGCCCAAAACCATCAAGAATAATAAGTACAACAGGCATCGTATAATTTTTTAAAGGGCTATCCTGCTGTGTAGTATAAAGAGACAGCCCCGAATTGTCTAAAATTTACTTTGATACTGTTTACGCATCATCACCGAAAGATTCTAAATTTTTCGTTAGTTCTTCAATTTTTTGAGATAGATCCACAAGCTGAAGATTCCAATCTCTTTGTAATTTGTCTGTATTATTCGTTAATCCTAAAGAAAGATCTATACGTTCATTCCACAGAGAAACGGGGTTGACTAAGCCATCTCTTCTTTCACTAACTTTTTTTCTCTCTAGCGTAAGGTCATTAATGTTTTTTTGAATAATTTCTTTTTGTTCTTTGACGGAGAGTTCTTTATCTTCAAAAGGAATTTTCTCTTGCTCACTTCCATAAGCGAGCGTCGTTGTCAAAAGAGTAAGTGTGAAAAGTGCTTTAATCATCATGATATCCATAAGTTAATGTTGAACAATTTTATATAGCCAATAGAAATTCAATAATAAACAAAAAAAATTAGTGCTTAAGTGCATCAAATACCCCAAAAAGCGTTTGTATTTCTTGCGCCGTGAGGTCCATGCGAAAAAAAAGATTGGCTAAGTTTTCCGTCATGAGAGGTTTTTTAGAGGCCACGCGCCAATAATCCACAGCATCCAAATTTCTCACAAGGTAATCAAAAAGCGCTTTTTTTTCCTGCTGTGTGGCCGGCTTTGTTTTTCCAAAATGCATCTGATGCCCCTCGGTCTGGTGGATTTTTTGACACCACTCATAGGCCACAATGGCGACAGCATGACTGACATTCATCGAGGAAAAATGCAGAGATGTAGGAATACGAATCGTCGCGCGGCAATAACTTAAATCCTCTTGACTGAGGCCTGTGCGCTCGCACCCAAAAAGCACGCCTATTTTTTGCTCACTGGTACTATTCTCAAAAGCCGTATGCGGTAAAAAATAATGACGAATGCCTTGGCGATGATCATCGCCGCATGTGCCAAAAAGAAACTCAATATCCTTTGTCGCCTCAAAAACTGAATCGTAGGTTTGAGCAGATTTTAAAATAAACTCTGCTCCCGTAGAGGTGGCAAGGGCCTTTGGATCCGAAGGTGATACCCGTGGAGAAATAAGGCGAAGCTCATTCATGCTGAAATTCCCCATCACCCGTGCAATGGCTCCTAAATTTTCGGCAAGCTGAATCTCATTTAAAAGAATAATCATAAAAAAAGGAGCCGCTAAAAACGATGCTCATCGGGATAGACCCCAAAGAGAAAATCCCTTTTAATCCACCCACGAATCCCTTGAACATCAAGTTTACAAAAAAGTGTATTACATTCTAAAACTTTGCCCACAACGCCAGGTTCAAGCGTTGCAATGACACGACTCTCTAAGTTTGAATCCGCATAGAAATTAACAACTTTATTTTGAATCATGGCAAAGCGTTTGCTCGACAAAAGAGTTTTATGCAGCCATCCCGTCGTCCCCTGACTGTCTCGAATTTGCCGCCAATGATCAAACTCTGCAATGATCTCCACAGGCAGGAATGCTCTAACATAGCGCCACTCCACAGGATATTGATCCCCGGGGCCAACATGCAAATTCGCACTGCTGGCTTTTATACAGACGAACCGTGGCAGAGGAAGCTTTTGAGGCTGATTTTTGAGCGACGCCGGATCTGCTGCTTTGGGAGGAGCTTCGCCTTTTTTGGCAACACTCGCTTTTTGATCTATACTTTTTTCATCTTTTTTATCCTCCCCTTTAAGATTTTTCATTTTGGCCTGAGGGAGTGTTTTTTCAGAAGTTTGAGATTTCTTTTTGTCGAGTTTTTTAGGCTCACCCCCAGGATTTTTTTTATTCTCAGCTTTCGCAGAAGTTTTGAATGATTTCTCTTTTTTTTCCAAAGTTTTTTTCTCGATTGTATCTTTGGCACTCTCCTTTTTAGCAAGCTGTTCCGCTAAAGCGGGGCTTTTCACGAGAGAAAATATCAAAAGCAGGAGGACAAACATTGAAAAATAAACAAGCTCGAAAAAAGGTAGAACATTTTAACTCTACCTCTTCCGTTCCTGACAATCAACATTTACGCATTTTTCTGTGAAAGGCCTGTGGATCCAAAGCCAAAAGCATCGCGCGTACTTTCTGGCAAATTGACAACCTCTTCGAGCACGGCTTGTTGAACGGGGGCGATAATAAATTGCGCAATCCGCATTCCGCGTTCAACCGTAAAAGTCTCTGTGCCAAGATTCACTAAAATGACCTTCACTTCGCCACGGTAGTCGGCATCGATGGTTCCGGGTGTGTTTAAAACGGTGAGACCATTCTTCAGCGCGAGGCCCGAACGTGGTCGAATTTGCCCCTCATAGCCTTCTGGAAAAGCATAGGCAAACCCTGTGGGAATAAGCGCACGTTCACCCGGTGCAAGGACAACAGGCTCGTGAATGGCGGCGGATAAATCCATACCCGCACTTTTTTCTGTGGCATAAAAAGGCACATCAAGATCCGTGGCATGGGGCAACCGCTTGAGAGAAATACGCATGTGAGCAATTTTTAAAAGAATTATTTTCCCCACACTAAAAAAAATAGAGGGGTAAAACAAGTATTTTTCTTGAAATATAGACCCTGCGGGGGCATATAGACACCAATGCATTTATGTGGATTGATTGCTGATGTTCAAGAAACACAAAGATTGGATTTTTCTTAATCTTCCCGCTATTTTTCTTTTTATTTTTGCGTTTTTAATGCCTGATGCGCGTGGATTGATGCTGTCGACTTTAGGGTACTGTGCCCTTGCATTGCTTATAATTGTGCTTTCGTTAAATCCGCTTATTTCACTTTTTCCCACACGTGTTTTTTTAAAAAAGCTTAATCATCACCGCCGCATCATTGGGGTGGCTGTTTTTACGTACGGTTTTTGCCATGCGTTTTTATATATTCAAAAAAAAGGGTGGTCTTTTTTTACACAATGGCTTTTTCATCCGATTATTGTACCAGCATTTCTGGCGCTGATTATTTTTTCCATTCTGGCCATCACAAGCAATAAAGTATCGCTTAAGAAACTGGGATTCCCTCTTTGGAAACGTATTCATAATAAAGTCTATATTGCCGAAGCGCTCATCTTTATCCATATGTTATTACAGGGGGGGACGACGCGCCTTGTTGCGACCTCTGTCTTTCCACCCCTTTGGATGTTGCAATATATTCGGCGGAAAAAGCGTCAACGAAAAGCCGCTCTCAAACAACAAGCCGATGAGGCAGTTAGGCTATCCTCACGCGCGCCCTAAGACGTCGCTGCGCACACTTTCCGCAATCGCACTCACCTGTTGAATTAAGTGGGGATTGACATTTAAATCCTGAAGCGTGGATTGTAAGTGCTCTTTGATAATATCAAAGTGCGTATCATTAAGGCCCCTGGCAAGAAGATGATGATGAGCGTCGCGCATATTTTTGCCAGTGTAGTGATGGGGGCCGCCAAAGGCTACTTTGAGGAAACCCTTTTGTTTCGCCCGTTGCACCTTCATATCAACATCGTTAAAAAAATGATTGACGCGTTGATCATCTAAAATTTTGCTATAAAAAAGGTCAACAGCCGCATTAATCGCCTCTGTGCCGCCAAGTTGATCATAAAGAGAGGGTGTTGACATTCAAGGAAACCTTTGATGAAAATTATCCATCTCCTAAAGCTAGCTCAAAAAAATGAATAAACTCTTAAGGTTGGATAAAAATCACACGTATTTTAGTGACGCGAGTTATGCCTCTATCGTATGCCTCTATTTATTGTCAAAGTTCTAAACGTTCGCCATCCCGAAGAATAGATTCTGCGGCCCGTGTAAATTTGCCATCCGCCTCGTGAAGGTACATCCCTTGTGAAAGTTTAAGGGGGCCGCTCATATTTTTAACACCACTGACAAGAATACGCTTTGCAGGTTTATCTTTGCCCGGCCAAAGGGGATAAATCACCATATTGCCAAGCTTGCCAGAAAAATACGCCATAATGTGATCCAAGCGGTCGGCTCTGTGAATAAATGTCACGGTTCCCTTGGGTTTCACCATAAGAAGTGAAAAGCGTGCCCACGCCTCAAGAGAGACTTCGTCTTCCTGATTTGCAATGTTTCGGTCCGCATTGGGAGAACTTCTGCCTTTGTGTCCTTCAAGGTAAGGAGGATTGGTCATCACATGGGAAAAAGTACCCGCTGCAAGGCGTGGTGGTGGACGGAGTAAATCGCCATTAAGCATCTCGACGCGTCCTTTGAGGTGATTCAGATCAATATTTTGAGAGGCCAAGCGTACATAATCGCGCTGAATCTCAAGGCCTGTGATTTTACAGTGAGGCTGCCTAAGCGCTAAACATAATGCCGCAGCCCCTACACCAGCACCAATATCAAGGATCGTATCGCCTTCTTTTGCATCCACAGCCGCCGCCAAGAAAATAGGATCAATCGCCACACGGTAGCCATTCACAGGCTGGCGAATTGTGATTCTTCCATTCAAGAGATAATCTTGCGTAAATGTATCTTCGGTCACAGACATTCTAACTTTTTACATCTTTTGTCATTTTGTACTATAGCTTAGACGCTTTTAGCGGTAGATTGAATCTTAAAGAATCCTCAATCGCAATATTTATGGTCGCGTCAACATTTTCTCTCAAAAATTCTTTTTCATCTGTACCTCAGAAAAAAACAGCCGACGTGATTGAAACCCTTCAATCCCTTTGCTGTAATGATTTAGAGGCGCTGAATGGTGTGATTTTGACGCATATTGAGCGTGATGTGCCCCTGATTAGTACGATTGCAAAACATCTTATTCTTGCGGGGGGAAAACGTCTAAGACCACTTTTAGCCTTCTCAAGCTATAGGCTCCTCACGGCGGAGCAAAAGGGGAATGAAACGCCCTCAAAAATGGTCGAGCTCGCAGCGAGCATTGAATTTATTCACAATGCGACGCTTTTGCATGATGATGTTATTGATGAATCACCTTTAAGGCGCAATCGTCCCACAGCCAATGCTTTGTGGGGGAATAAGCCCAGCATTCTTGTGGGTGACTTTTTATTTGCAAAAGCGTTTGAGCTAATGCTTGGAGAAAATGAAAAACGCGTGCTGCCTATCCTTGCCACCGTAGCGCAAATAATTACAGAGGGAGAGGTTTTTCAACTCTCCTACCTCAAGACATTCGCCCTCGATTTTTCTATTCTCATGCGCATTATTGAAACAAAGACAGCGGCTCTTTTTGCAGCTTCCTGTGAAATTGGTGCCGCTCTTTTAAATACGACAACAGAGATTCAGCAAGCGTTGCATCATTTTGGTCATCACTTAGGCATTGCTTTTCAGATCATCGATGACGTTCTTGACTATACAGGCGACACAGAGTCTTTGGGGAAAAATATTGGCGACGATGTGATGGAAGGCAAAGTCACGTTGCCGCTTTTTTTCACCTATCAAAAGTGTAGTGCGGAGGATCAAAAAATGCTCGAACAAATGCTTGAGAGTGAAAAAATAACAGAGGATGATTTTGCGCACATTATAGAACTTATGCATAAAACCGATGCGATTAAAGAGTGTTATGACCTTGCCTGGGCCTATGCTGAAAAAGCGGCAATGTGCCTTGATATGTTCAAAGAGGGAGAGATTAAAAACGCTTTGTCTGATCTATGCTATAGTCTTGTGATGCGACAAAACTAAGCATAAAAAAAACCCATTCACGGGGAATGGGTTTAAGCTTTTTCAAAAATTCTAATTTACTCAGATTCTTGCGTATTTTTTTGAGGAACAAGCTTTTTGGGGTTCTCTAGCCTGCTATCGCCCGAATCACCATCTGTATTGCCTTGTAGTGCAACAGCTCCTTGAAGAGAAAGGGCGAAAACAAAACTAAAAAATGCAATCATTTTAATCATAATAAAAAAATCCTTCTAAAAAAAGTTACCCTTCAATCATTCTAATTTTAATTAATTTGAATGTAAAATGTTTTTTTCACTAAAAACTCTTTTTTTTTACGCGCCTATTTCAATCGCCATCGCCGTTGCTTCACCTCCGCCGATACACGCAGCTGCAATTCCCTTTTTAAGACCGTGCGTGCGCAGCGCATGGACAAGCGTTGTCACAATACGCGCCCCACTTGCGCCAATGGGATGGCCAAGCGTACATGCCCCACCATGAATATTCACTTTTGATGGATCGATTTTAAGATCATGCATAGCCGCCATCGGCACAACAGCAAAGGCTTCGTTAATCTCAAAAAGGTCAACGTCTTTTAAGCTCCAGCCTGTTTGCTTTAAAAGTTTTTCGATCGCACCAATGGGCGCTGTTGTAAACCATTCGGGCGCACAGGAAAAACTCGTATAGCCTTTGATAAAAGCGAGAGGCTTTTCCCCCTGATCCTTGGCGTGGGCTTCTGTCATGAGATGTGTAATCGCGGCCCCATCTGCGATTGACGATGATGTTGCAGCGGTCACTGTTCCATCAGGGTGAAAGGCAGGGCGAAGCTTGCCAAACTTTTCTATTTTTACTTTTGAAGGGGGCTCATCCGTTTCAAAGAGTGTTTCACCAAAGGAAAAGGGAACGATTTCATGTTTAAAGCAACCCTTTTGATGGGCTTTTTGATAATTTTCAAAGGTTTTTATCGCAAAATTTTCTTGATCCTGGCGGGAAAAACCATATTTTGAGGCCGTTTCATCGGCAAAACATCCCATAGCCTTGCGCTGAGAGGTATTATTTTTTGAATGCATGGCATCCTCTAAACCATCCCACATCATGTGATCAATAATGTCCCCGTGCCCCATGCGAAGGCCCGAGCGCGCGCGTAGCAAAAGATAAGGCGCATTTGTCATAGACTCCATCCCACCAGCAATAATGCTTTTGGCATGACCAAGACGCAATTGATCCGCTGCAATCATCAAAGACTTCATCCCCGATCCACACACTTTATTCACCGTTGTTGACGATGTCGATGCATCCATCCCTGATAAAAGCGTAGCCTGACGGGCGGGGGCTTGACCAATGCCGGCAGAGAGAACACATCCTAAAATAACCTCATCGGCTTTTAAAGAATGCTCCTTCGGATAAAGATTTTTCATCACATGCGCAGCTATTTCAGGAGATTTCATCCCCGATAGACTGCCCTGAAATGCGCCAATCGGCGAACGTTTTGCCGCTGTTATTACGATAGATGTCATAGTTTTTCTCTCTCACAATTAAAATGCTCAAGATTTAGCGTATCAGAAAAATATAAAATTTTAATAGAAAAACACATGCTTCCTATTTTTATTACTCATTTATGGTTTTGTGATGCCTTTCCATGAGTGAAGATAGTCTTTCCACTCGACATTATTCATGGCCTCTCCCACATCTGCGGCATCGCGAAAATCAATCATAACCGCATACTCATCTGTTTCTTTTCGCGCAAAATCTGTGCCTTTTCTAAAAGCTCCCGGGTGTGGCCCATGCGTAAACCCTGCTGGGTGAAATGTTGTCATACCAGGATGAATATTATCGCGGCTAAAAAACTCACCTTTGTGATAAAAAAGAAATTCATCATAGTCATCATTGTTGTGATAAAAAGGCACTTTAAGCGCACCTGGATCAGACTCAATGGGACGCGGCGCAAAGGTGCACACAACAAATCCTTTGGCCACAAAAGTTGTATGAGCACTTGGTGGAAGGTGATAACGATGACTCATAAGCGGTCTTATATCTTTCACATTAATGCGGACAACCATGAGGTTGCCATGCCACCCAAGAGCATCGAGGGGATTATAAGGATACGTCACCGTTGTGATAAGATTGCGGCGCTTAATGATAATGTGTGTGGGATTCGTATGCTTTTGTGCTTTAAATTTTTCATTGATACTCGGCACATCCAACATCGCTGGATCAAAAATTGCATGAGGCCCTACCATGCCTTTATCAGGCAGACGATACGCACCATTTGTGGCTTCTGTCATGAGAATTTGCAAAGGATGGATCACATCCAATCGCCACATCGTACCCCGAGGAAGAAGAACATAATCCCCCTCTGTAACTTCTAAATGGCCATAATCACAATAAAGATCAGCTTGTCCTTTATGAATAAAAAGCAGCTCGTCACCATCAGCATTGCGCACAAGATCTGTCATCGACTTTGAAAGATTCCACCAACGCACCTGTGCTTTTGCGTTATGCAGCACACTTACTGCCTTCCAAGGACTCGACTCATTGGTTGTTAGTTTTGTCAGATCAAACGCACGTGGTTTAAGAGGCCCATCCCAGTGGGTCCACGATGTTGGCGCGTACTCATGAATCATATGGGTGCAAAGACCAAAGAAACCTTCTTGGCCAAGTTCGCGCTCATAGGTTCCTTCTGGAAAATCGGCATGGGCTTGACGAGAGCATAATCCCTCGATCCGTGGCATATTGTTCATGATTTATCTCACTTTTTATAAAAATATGTCAAAGTTAAACAAATTTATGGCCAAGGATCAAGGTAATCTTACTTATTCAAAATTATTCACCGCTATCATTGAAAAAATAACGATAAAGCCTTTTGAAAAGAGAGACTTCTTCTTTTTTCTTCACCGTCTTAATAGTGTGTTCTTTTAAAATATCCTTAAGAATGTCATTTTGCTTATTTCCCTTATAGTAATCAGGATCAACAATCATTCGATTTTCTTCTTTTTCCACTACCGTCTCAGTAATGTCATTTTCTTTTTTTATCTGAGGAACTGGTATTTCATACGTACATGTATTAAGGCCTTGGCTCAGCAGATCGACGTTAATGACTATTTTATTTTCTTTGTTTTTTTCCTTTTTCATGCATTGAGAAAGATCATTATATTTTTGATCAGAGTTCCCCATTAAATGCCAAAGCATGTCATTTCTATACGTATATTTCTTCATGTCTCCCGTCAAAGAAAACCAGATATTCTCCTGCGATCTTGGGTCAAGAAGTTGAAAGTTCGTTATTAAACTGCCATCAAAGTGATTTTTAAGATTATGAGCATCGATAAGTTTCTCTGTTTGTGTCTTGAGATTTTCATTGGGATTGAGGGTGATATTAAGGCTGGTGCAATGGCCACCCACCCGTGTTGCGGTTGTATATCCTGACCATGACAATACGTTACTTCCATAAGCAGTTTTTACACAGAAAACTATTGCAGATGCGCTGAGTAAAATTTTTTTGATCATTATTTTTTTCCTTTTTTTATAATTTAAAAATCTGAAATAATCTTTCGAATGGGCGCATAGGACCGCCGATGATGCATCGTAATGCCATGGGAGGCGAGCCCTATTTGATGATGTTTTGTACCATAGCCTGCATTTTTTTCCCATCCATAAAAGGGAAAATCCTTGGCAAGTTTTTCCATGATGCGGTCCCTTGTTACTTTTGCAAGGATCGATGCCGCCGCAATCGAACAACTTTTAGCGTCCCCCCTGACAACCATCTGTGTGGGGATACAAATCTGTGGATTTCGAATCCCGTCAATAAGCGCAAGCTCTGGAGATTGGCTTAGCCCCTCGATAGCCCTGTACGTTGCAAGGCGCACCGCACCCACAATATTATGAGTATCGATTTCCTCAATGCTGGCTTCTGCGATACTAAAATAAGCAATGTCGCAAATTTTCTCAAAAAGATCCTCACGCTTTTGCGCCGAGAGCTTTTTGGAATCGTTTATTTTTAAATTTTTCTCGATCATTCCCCAATGCGGAAAAGGAAACATCACCGCAGCCACCACAACAGGTCCTGCCCAAGGGCCACATCCTGCTTCGTCAATCCCTACAACCGCAGAAAAGTTGGAGGCGCGTTCGAGATCAAAAGTGGGAACTGTCATAAATTTTTCACTTAAAAAGAGGAGAGGAGTTGTCTACTGGGTTAGCTATATAAAATTTAATTATAAGTTAATATGATTTTTCACAAAATAGCACCGTTTCTCCTTTTTCTTTTGTCACTGCACGGGCCCGATTGCAACGGATAAAATTGTTGAAATTGCAGAAGAAAATATTAGCAAAAAAATGGAAGATGATACATTTGTTTTTAAAAATAAAAAAATTTCTTACACGTGTAATCCTGAAAAGCCAACGGTTGTTTTTGATATTGACGAGGTTCTTTGTATCCGTCTAGAAGAAAAAATTTCAAGAAAAATATCCTTGAGGGCACAGGTTTTCCTCTAAAAATCATTCCGTTTTCTTTTGAGGAGAAGAATTGCGTCTATGTCTTTTTCTACTATTTTGGCGAGGGTTTTCTTGAAATTTTGTCCTGGGGATGGAATGTGTATTTTTTCTCCTCCAGCACTAAAAAGCGTAATGAAGATGTAATTCCAAAATTCCTAAAAGATTTTTTTAACCGTTATAGCGATGAATGCGAAAAAGTCTATGACCTTTTTGTCAAGGGGGGGACAGTTTAAAATTTACGCCTCACACACCCTCACACCGGAGGAAAAATACCGTACATTTATAGCGCAGTGTACAATAGTGAATAGAATTTCACTGGAGGAATATTTGGAAACTCATGGGAACTATCTAAAAGATTTAACCGTTATTCAAAAAGATCTTGGGAACATGATCCTTGTTGATGATAATAGAACCTATATCAAAGGAAGCCAATATCCTTATATCGGTCTTGACACTTATGATGCTGGTCGGTTTAACGAGTATCTCGAAGGGGGATATTTTACTGAGTCTTTCACAACGGATGCGTGCAACAATGCGGCCTATGTGCTTGGAATGTTGTCACAGTGTAAAACGATGATGGAGAAAAATAAACTCTCACTACGTGATGCTCTGTCATGGCTGCTTTTCAAAGGAGAGATCAAACTCGAGATTTCTTTAGAGAAAGCGATTGAAAATTATCGCTGTTCACTCAATCCATTTAAAGAGGAAATAGATAGAAAATATGGAATTGAGGAGTATTTGAAAAAGTTAGTACTAAAAAATTTTGGCTGAGAAAATTGTCCTGTGCCATGGCATTTCACGCCAAAAAATCCTCATGCAGATCAATGAATTAAGGAAGGGATATTGCTTATTCAAAAAATAGACTCCGATGCGAAAATATGGACAGTGGATGATTTTAGGAAAAAGAAAACGGACGACGATAAAATAGAAAATGAAAATACGCACAAAAATTAGCACGTGTTGAGAGAGAAAAGCGTGGCACTTATTTCTTCTTAGTTTTAATAAGGTTAAAGACTATTCTATTCTTCTAGCAAGATACTCTGTCAATGAGTCCCATTAGGAGTTCAGTCCCATGATCTATAAAAAAATCTTTCTGTGCGTGTGTGTTCTCTTCTTTACCGGTTGCTTTGGGAGCAATCCAGATTCGGAGGAAGAGCTTATTGAGATTCCTTCAAAGAGCTTAAAAATTAACTTTCAGCGCAATAATAGCGCTCCAACGATTGTTCTGGATCTGGATAATACATTATGTGTAAGCAGCAGTGACACTTTTAGTAATGACCATAAAAAATGGCTTAAAGAAAAATTTCCAAATGTTTTCAGTTGTTGCATAGAAGAAACCTATGAGGAAAAAACGATTAATTGGACGTATTTTTTCTTTCCCTATTATGGAGAGATGATTTTGACACTTTTGTCATGGGGATGGAATGTCGATTTTTTTTCAGCAGGTCTAGAAAAACGCAACAAAGTTGTGATTGAGAAATTTTTAAAGGACCTTTTGGGGAAGCATAGCACTGAGGGTGAAAAGGCTTATGAGCTTTTAATCAACGGGGGTTATTTTAAAATCTACTCCAGGCATCATATGGCTGGTTATGAAAAATATCCTAATAACCCTAATTATTGGAAAAAAGATCTCACAATTATTGCAGAGGATATATCCAATATCATTCTTGTCGATGACAAAAAATGCATTGTCGTGGAGGATCAAAAACCTTTTATTGAAATGAGCACAATAGCAGCAGAGATTTTTTTAAAATACATTGAAAAGCCTAATTTTAGTTTTGAAAAAACTCTTACAAATGCAGAAATTGAGTCGCCTCTTAATAACGCGGTCTATATTCTTGGGATTTTGACCAATTGTCGTACTATAATGCTCTATCAAGAAATTTCACTCCGCAAAGCTCTTTCAAAGGCGCTTGGCAAGAAAGGAAATATGAATGCAGCAATCAAAAAAGGCAACGAGATGATAAAGGAGACGTTAGATGTTTTAACGAATAGTAAAATCAAGTTCTTTGAGGAAAAATTTATAGAAATCGTTGAAGAAAAACTTGTCGATAAAAATAAAGAGGAGGACGAAGAATATGAGAAAAAAAGAAACAAAGAAAGGGAGGAGATGAATATTCTTTTTAAAGAAATAATGAAAGATGACGCGAAGAGTTCTTTGAAAAAGAACGAGAAAGAATCTGTCTGCCACCTCCTCTTTTGCAAGGGATGTATTATTCTATAACGGATAGCCCTCTCATGTCCCTATAGAATCATCATCCTCTATTTCGGGAGTGTCTCTATCTTTTTCGCGCTGATCGGTCAAGGCACGCGGTTTTTTCATAATTTCCTCTTTAAAGGAATAATATTTTTTTTGCGCAGCCGATACCTGCCCTCCATAAAGCCAATAAAGGACACCGCCAAAGGACAGATTTTTGCTGTCAGCAAGAATTTTAAGTCTTCGCGCGGCACTGAGCCAAAAAGGACTGAAACAGAGTGACAAAACGGTCAGCGCAATAATGAGTTTCTCGCCAAAGGTATTAATAATTTTAGCTTCATACCCAACGGTTGTGAGCAAAAACGCAAACTCCCCAAGCTGGGCTAAAACGACACTCAGTAAAAAAGACTGTGACCAAGGGAGTCTTAGCACGTGGAATGTCACAATGTTAATGGCCGTTTTTCCAAGTGTAATCAACAGCATCAGCACAAGAACCGTCCCTAAATTGTGCCAAATAAAACTAAGATCCAAAAGGAGACCGATCGAGAGGAAAAAAGCCATAAGAAGAATGCTTTGAATCGGCTTTGTTGTATCAAGCATCACAAGGCGTTCGTGGGTGTTACCAAGGACAAGCCCTGCAAGAAAAGCACCATAAGCCGCAGAGAGACCAATAAGACCAGAGATCGCCGCGGTTCCAAAACAAAAAGTCAGGCTCGCGAGCGGCATAAGCTCTTTTTCTCCGGCAATCATCTGCGCAAGGGGAAGGCGCACACGCTGCTTGCGGGATAAATACGCAATCAGCAAAACTAAAAGCCCTACAGATGTCACAAGTTTTATAATGAGTGACATATCAAACCAATTTCTATCAAAATTGCGCATAATTAAAATCATCGGCACGATGGCTAAATCCTGTGCAATCAAAATACCGACAGTAATTTGCCCTGTATCCGTTTTTGCCTCATCAATACTTTCAAGCATTTTAAAGACAACGGCTGTGGAGGAAAGGGAAATCACAAAACCTAAAAGAATCGTCAATCCCAATGACCAGCCAAGAAAATGACCAAAAACCGCCGTGACAAGAAGGCTGAGCGCAATTTGCCCAAGCACAGAGAGAACAGAGACAACCCAGTATTTTTTAAATGTGCGCAGATTAAGCTCCATCCCAATGACAAAGAGCAGCAACAAAACACCAAGCTCTGCAAGGGTGCTCACCTGATCACGGGAATGAATAAAGCCAAAAACAGAGGGGCCCATGAGAATGCCCGCTAAAATATAACCAAGGATTGGCGGTTTTTTAAGGCGTGCAAAGGCAAGGCCGCAAATCAATGCGCCCACAACCACGAGTGTAATCTCTGTCAGATTAATCTCTGCATGCATATGAACCTCTCATTCTCTCATAAAGACATAGTACCCCTTAAAAGTTAATTTTTAAAGAAGAATGGGAAAAAACATCCGAGGATGTTAAAAAAGTTTTGATGTGCACATGAAATTTCTTTTAGGGACTTGATCATTACAGATATTTTTTGGGAAAAATTCTTCTACTAGTGCAGTAATTTTGTGTGTTTTTCGGGCAAAAAAGGGACTTGATTTTTGCGTGATGCAGGGGGTTTTGAGTATTTTAGTGGCATTTCGCGCAGGATTTCTCAGTGAAATCTCCTGATTTGACGCAGTATTGTCCCTTAAAAGCATGATTTGAGGCCTTCACTCTCTGATTTGAATGGGGATAGCCGCCTTTTTCCTTGCAAATAATCCTTTTCACGGTCCATTTGGGGAAATTTCGAGGGTTTTTCATGTAAAATAGTGTATTTTTTGTGTGGTTAGGCGATTTTTGAGGCGAATTTTCGATGAAAAGGGTGCTTTTTTGACCGAGATTTTGTGTGTTTTTCAGGATTTTTATGTGTTTGTTTTG
>JAKBAR010000048.1 GCA_021808925.1 Pseudomonadota bacterium
GCTCCCAGCTCCCAGCTCCCAGCTCCCAGCTCCCAGCTCCCAGCTCCCAGCTCCCAGCTCCCAGCTCCCAGCTCCCAGCTCCCAGCTCCCAGCTCCCAGTAAAGCAATGCAATCCCTAGAATCCTGTCAATAATTTAAAAAGATATTGACATCCCCCTAAAACAATGCCATATTTGAATGGTTAATATTTTTTATTTTTCATAGTTTATGTCCTTTCTTGTCCTACAAAATCGATGGTGGCGACATCATAGCAAGTAAAAATGTTATGGTTACCCTTGTTTTTGTAGGAGTTTTTTCATGTCTATTCGTAAAAATTATATATACGCCCTTGGTGTTTTTATCCTTGGATTTTTTTCTTTTCTTTTTATTCAAAACAAAAAATCACCCAATATTATTGTCGCCATTACTCAGATTGCGCCTCATCCCTCACTCGATCAAATTCGCGCAGGCATTATCGACCGCTTGAATCTTGCCGGCATTAGCAATGATCAAATTCTTTTTCAAAATGCACAAGGGAGCCCAGCTACAGCGCTCCAGATTGCTCAAAAATTTTTAAGCCTCAACCCGAAAGTAATTGTGCCCATTACAACACCTTCCGCACAAGCCGTTTACACGGTGGCTAAAAATGGGCATATCCCCCTCATTTTTAGTGCTGTGAGCGACCCAAAAGCGGCTAAACTCTATGATCCATCGGCCCCTAATCCTTTGGTTGCGGGCGTGAGTGATCTTTCACCTGTTCACGATCAAGTCCTTTTAATTAAAAAAATCTTCCCAGACCTTCAAACCATCGGCGTGCTTTATAATGCAGGTGAAGCGAATTCCCTTGCCCTTGTTGATCTTTTTGAAAAAGAAGCGAATAGCATGGGGCTCACGGTGATACGCTCGACAGTTGCTAACACTAATGATGTGAGCACGGCTGTGGCTAACTTTGCCGGAAAAACGAATGTGATTTATATTCCAAATGATAATACCGTCATTTCTGCTTTCGAGAGTGTGATCACTGTTGCAAATCGCTACAAAATGGCTGTCTTTACAGCGGATCCTGAGTCTGTTGCACGGGGAGCCCTCGGTTCTGTCGCCTATAATCAGTATGATATTGGCCGTAAAACAGGCGAACTTATTGTGGAATATCTCATTGATCATAAACCTATCAGCGAAATTGGTGTGCAAAAACCTAAAAAAATAGAGCTTGTCCTTAATCTCAAAACAGCAAAAGCTCTTGGCATATCCCTTCCTAGCGATCTTGTCCGCAAGGCGACGTTTACTATTCATGACTAAGCACTTGTCATGGGGCACTCAAAAACCACTATTCAACATTAAAAGGAGCAAGATTATGCATCATCACCATCATCCCCTAAACTTTATAAAAAATTTTTATTACTCTATCGATAGTCGAGGTTGGTTATGTTTTTTAAAAAATTAGTTTTTATTTCTTTCACTCTTTTCACACTTCTTGCCTGCTCAGAAAAGAAAGATATGAGCGTTGGTATTATTCAAACAAGCGACCACGAAGCCCTTGACTCAGCCCGTCTGGGAGTGATCAAAGCCCTTGAAAATCAAGGTTTTACAGCGAATAACACGTGCATAATAAAGTGGGAGTCTGCTCAAGGCAATGCGGCAACAGCCTCTCAAATTGCTCAAAAGTTCGTTGGGAAATCCTATGATGTCATTGTCACGATCGGCACACTGGCCTCGCAATCAGCGCTTCAGGTGACACAACAGACAGCTCAAAATGGCAGTATCAATGTACCTATTATTTACACCTCTGTTACTGATCCGAAAAATGCGAAGCTCCAAGGCAATATCTCGGGCGTGAATGATTTTATCGCACCCAAAGTTCAATTTGAAACCTTTAAAGCTGTTTTGCCCGGCCTTCAAAAAATAGGTATTATTTACAGTGCGGGAGAGCAAAATTCCATCGTTCTGAATGAAGCCATGAAGAAGGAGGCCTCAAATTTTGGCATTACGCTTGTTTTTGCTAATGCCACGAAAACCAGTGATGTGTACGGTGCTGCTATGAGTTTAGTGGGCAAAGTCGACGCACTTTTTGTCAACAATGATAACATCGCCCTTGCTGCTTTTGACGCGATTTTAAAAGTGGGACGTGAACACAAAATCCCTGTTTTTGTCAGTGATACAGAGCTTGTCGAAAAAGGCGCCCTTGCAGCCGTCGGCGCAGATCAATTTGCCATTGGCCTTAAAGCGGGTGAAATGGTGGGCAGTCTTTTAAAACGAGATGCGGACAAACGCACAGCTGCAACGATTCCTGCCACAGGTCCTGATAAGCCTGAGCTTTATCTTAATAAAAAAACCGCAGATACCCTTGGGATTCCTCTTTCAGCTGCTATTTTGAAAAAAGCAGCGAAAGTTTATGAGTAAAATCTAAAATAGAATAGAGAGGGGTGTTTCTCCCTCTCTTTATTTTTTTCACACAATCGCACGTATTTTTCTCGAAGAATGATGCAAGACGCAGTACACTTTCTCTTATGCTTTTAGTCTCTCGCTATATTTTTAAAAAACTCAGCTATGCCACATTTTTGCTGACAAGCATCCTTGTGATTGCTGTGTGGCTAACACAGTCGCTGCGCTTTTTGGATATGATTGTAAATCGTAATGTGTCTCTCAAGGGGTATTTTTATCTTGTAGGATTCCTTATCCCCGACTTGCTCGTTGTGATTTTACCTATTTGCCTCTTCATTAGTGTTCTGTTTTTCTTTCATAAATTTCAAACGGACCATGAGCTCACAATTTGGCGGAGCACAGGCCTGAGCCACATGCAAATTGCCTCGCCTGTTTTGTTTTTAACAGCATTGATTGTGGCCCTAACCTTTATCATTAATGTATACATTTTGCCCCCCTCTTTTAAGCAATTTAAGGATATGGAGCATCAGGTTCGCCAACAATTTTCAGGCGCTATGCTCAATGAAGGACGGTTTAATACAATCCACGGCGCCACCATTTATATCAAACAACGCTATCGCAGTGGCCGAATGGAGGGACTTTTTCTTTACAATACAAAGGGGAATAAACCTTACTCACTCTTTGCCAAAGAAGGACGAATGACGACTATTGACGGGCACCTTTTCCTCATTTTGAGCCACGGCTTTCGTCAGGAAAGAGATCCAAAAACGGGAAAGCTTCAAGAGTTAACATTTGAAACCCTCAACTATGATTTGTCGGATCTGACACAAAAAAAGGAAACACGTCACATACGACCTTACGAAAAAAGTATCACTGAGCTTTTGACCCTCGATGATACCCTTGATCAAAATACGCAAACACGTTATACAGCTGCCGCCCATGTGCGCATTTTGCAACCCTTTTTTGCCTTTATTTATGTATTGATTGGACTTAATTTTATGCTTACATCCCAGTTTAGTCGGCGTGGACGACAGATTCTCGTTTTTGCAAGTTTTGTCTGTGGCTTTCTTTTTCATGCACTGATGATCGCTTGCCTGCAGTTCAATCACACATTTCAAGAAGCTATTGTCACGGCCTATGGCTTTTATATTTTATGCTTTAGTGCGCTTCTTTTTCGATTATATGATATAAAAATCCTAGATTTTTTGAGAAAAGTAAAAAAATGATTTATCTTTTTTCTCGCCTCAATCGCTATGTTGTCACGCTTTTTTTAAAGTGGTTTGGCGCTGTCCTTTTGGGCGTCAGTACAATTGTGCTTCTCCTCGATATGATTGAACTTTTTAGGCGCATGATGACGCGTCCCCATGTTACGTTTCTTCATGCCATTGAAGTTGTTTTGTGTCAGCTGCCAGGAGAGCTTGAGCGCATGCTCCCTTTTATTATTTTATCCTCTGCAATGTTAACGCTTTCAAAACTCAACCAACACTCAGAAATTACCGCCATGCGTACAGCAGGCGTCTCGTTGTGGCATCTTTTATATGGCCTTATCGCAAGTGTTTTTTTGCTCGGCATCATCAATATCACGTTGATAAATCCCATTCGCACAACCCTAACCCAACGTCTTTATTTTGTTGAAGAAAAGCTTTTTGGACGGAAAAAAAGTACTGTGAGCCTCAATAGTGCAGGATTATGGTTGAAAGAAATTGACGTGAATGAGGACCGTATTTTTCACAGCAAAGCCCCTGACCTGCATAAGGGAGTTTTTAAAAATGTTACCTTTTATATTTTTAGTCATGACGGACAATTCCTCCGTCGGATTGATGCCGATGAGGCGTCGATTCACTCACACCACTGGTTTTTAAAAAATGTTGAGGAAAATAATCATAGGACTGACAACCTATTTCTTCATACGGATCTGACCCTCAAAATGATCCGCGATAGTAACGCTGTCCCCGAAACCCTTTCTTTTTGGGAAACCCCTCACTTTATTCGTCTTTTAGAGAAATCAGGTCTTTCGACCCTCCCCTACCGCATGCACTATTATAAGCTTATCGCGCAAATTGGACTCATGATGGTAATGGTTCTCCTCGCAGCAGGTTTTTGCCTTCGGCCCGTTCGCTCATCGCGCGCGAGTTTTTTGATTAGCATGTGCCTTTTGATGGGGCTTTTTTTTCATTTCATGACAGACTTTATTTACGCTCTTGGTCTCGGCGGACGCCTTCCTCCTCTTTTGGCCACGTGGTTTCCCGTTTTTATAGGTCTTTTCCTCAGTATTTCTCTTCTTCTTCACGCCGAGGGAGGACACCGTCACACATAACCTTATCGATAATATCACAGGCTGTATGCGTTGGATTTTTTCCCTTTAAACAGAGCATATGATAGGATTCGCGCAGTTTGTCTAAAAGTATTTTATGATCCTTTGGACTCAAAAAAATAAGTTTTTTCATCGCCTGATAAAGAACTTCTGGCGTGCATTTTTCTTGGAGGCATTCCTCAATAATCGGCGCTTTTAAAAGAACATTCACAAGACACACATAAGGCGTTATCACAAGACGCTTTGCAAAAAAATACGTCAAGGGCGAAAGTTTATACCCAATCACAAAAGGAACTTCCGCCCGCGCAAGCTCAAGCGCGACCGTACCACTTGCCGCTAATGCTGCTTTGGAAAGGTTGAACGCTTTCTCTTTATCTTTTGCCTCCACAAACTCATAGGCCAAGGAAGAAGCATCGAGTTTGGCTTTTAATTGCTTTTTATACCGCTCAAATGTGGGCACAAGCACATGCAAATCGGGCACATCTTTTTGAAGAAGCACGCAGGCGTGAATAAAGGGATCGGCAAGCTTTTCGATTTCCTGTGCGCGGCTGCCAAAGAGCACCGTCACGTTTGTTCTTTTTTTTTCAAAAACCGGGGGGGGATTTCCATTGATATCTGAAATGTTTGAAGAGTCCCCCTCTCGCGAACACAAGGGATGGCCGATAAATGTCGCCTGCATCCCATGCACCGTAAAATACGGCGGTTCAAAAGGATAGAGGCATAGGAGATGATCCACGTAAGAGGCCATTTCCTTCGCGCGCCCCGGACGGCTTGCCCACACAGCGGGCGCATTATAATGAATCGTCGGAATACTCATTTTTTTGCGCAGTGCCTTTAACAAGCGCAGATAAAATGCCGAAGCATCGATGGTAATAATAAGATCGGGCTTTTCTGAAAGAATGAATTGCTTGGTCTTGAAAAGATATCTCAGAAAAAGACCAAGCTTAGGCAGTATCTCAAAAAGTCCAATAACAGCAAGATCCTCCATGGGAAACACACTTTTGCTAAGACCTGCTTCAAGCATTTTAGGTCCCCCCACCCCAATAATCTCACATAAAGGGTGGCGCCTTTTGATCTCCTCAATCAGCTGGGCCCCTAAAATATCACCCGAAACCTCTCCCGCTGCTATAAAAATTTTCAAACGGTTTGCCAAAATTTAAAAATAAATTGCTAAGTCCCTAGTGTAGGTGAATCACACATTTTTAGCAAATATCCCTTGGCACTCTTCCGTATTAAATCACAAAAAAGGTTTAATTTTTCTTTTCATCAAAAGGCTCACTTGTTTTCTTTCGCTTACTAAAATATTGCGAGCTCAAAAAGGTACTGTCTTTCCCAATATCATTGGCTGTAATAATCAAACGATAGCGGGAAGAAAAAAGAGGGCCCTTCTTAAGACTATCCTCAATATCACTATTATTTCTTCTGTCTATTTTTTTCATACTTTCAATTTTTATAATATTTTCTTCAACATTTTTGAGATCATATTTTTTTTCTTCTTTCTCATTTTTTTCTTCTTCATCTTTATTTTTTACAATTAATTTATTTTTGTTATCAATCTGATTCTCAAGATCAAAAGCCTCTTCTTTTTGCCCTCCCATTGTAAACACACCGAAATCGACATAGATATCATCTAGGGAAATAGCATGAATTTCGATAAGACCATCTTTTTTCACTTTTTTAAAATTTTCCTTAAACTCTTCGTATTTATCTTTTCCAATATGCGGTTTCAAATGGGGTTCTATTAATGTAAGAATTTTTTCATACGTTCTTACATCAAGATTTTTTTTAGGAAGCCTTTTATCAAACTCTTTGTTGTCCAATGCACATGAAAAATCAATTTTTATGTTTGGCATTTTATACACAAAACTATTGTAAATATTAATCACCTCATCGTCAATTTTAGTGCTTTTTCGATTGCTTTTTCGATTACTTGAAGGATTTCTATTCACCTCTTTCTCATAAAGCTTGTTATTTTCTGACTCTTTTTCTATTTCTTTATCCAGCGCATGAAAAATGGTACGCAATAAGTTCCGTTGGTTTTCTGAGATATCCTCATCAAGCTCAATGAATCTATCAATTTCACTTTTTTTAAGGCTTTCGCACAACCCATAGCATTTTTTACCCGTATCCCAGATATAAGAAATCACTGTCGATGTAATAGGTTTAATCACTTTTTCAAAAGCATCGGGCAAAAGTGTTCCAATAAAGACTAAACCACCTGCCGCAAATGACGGCCCCCATGGGCTGTTAGAAGCTGCGGCCAACGTATTAATTTGCGATGTTAAAATCTGTGTTTGATTTGTGAGCTGCGCAATTTGGTTTAAAATTATATCGTACTGGCTTGCCCTTGAAGATTTCGTAGGAGCAGTAGTTGCCAGTAAGAAAGCAGAAAAAATTAAAAGACGACGCATGAGAAATACCTCTGATTAATGTGTCCATTAATATGCTTTCATTATATTATTAATAATTTATTAATAAAAATTAATGTTTTTTTAAATTTTTATTTTAATACTTCACATATTAACTTGCTTAATCATCCTCAAAAAGTGTAGGATATCCTTGGTTTTCTAGGGGTATTAAAGCGATGATGGATGATTTTTTTTCAGAGGAAGAGATCGATAACGCACGATTATTTTTCGCGAGTCCCTGTTATTTTATGCTATCCGTGCTTAAAATTGAGAACCTTCCCCCGTTTAATTATCCTGAAATTTGTTTTGCAGGGCGCTCGAACGTCGGCAAATCCACACTGATCAATGCGCTGACACAACGCAAAGGTCTCGCCAAGGCCTCAAATACGCCCGGTCGCACCCAATGCTTGAACTATTTTAACGTGGGCGAAAGACTTTATTTAGTGGATATGCCCGGTTATGGCTATGCGCAAGCGCCTAAAAAGCTCGTCCGGCAATGGCAAGGCCTCATTCGTGATTATTTATTGGGAAGGCCTACGCTTAAGCGTGTTTTTGTTCTGATTGATAGCCGTCATGGTCTAAAAGAAAACGACATTGCGATGATGACAATGCTTGATGAGTGCGCCATTAGCTATCAAATTGTCCTGACAAAGGCTGATAAAATTTCCAAAACAGCGGGCACTCAATTGGTCACAGATATCACAGAAATTCTTAAAAAACATGGCGCTGCGCATCCTGTTGTGCATCAAACGTCCTCAGAAAAAATGCAGGGTATCCCCGAACTTCGTGCAGAAATAATGCGCATTCTTTAGATTTTTTGATAGAATGCGTAAATATTCTCAAGGGTATTAAATTTATGAAAAAAGCTTTTTATATTACCAGCCCCATTTATTATGTAAATGATGTTCCGCATATTGGTCATGCTTACACGACGATTGCCTGTGATATGCTCGCGCGCTTTTATCGCCAAAAGGGCCAGGATGTTCTTTTTCTGACCGGAACAGACGAACACGGGCAAAAGATTGAAAAGTCTGCTGCGGCCAAAAATATGCAGCCCAAGGATTTTGTGGATAATATTTCCAAAAGCTTTGAAGATCTTTTTCACAAACTTAAGATTTCTCACACAGTTTTTGCACGCACAACAACGCCAGAGCACTACAAAACAGTTCAGGAAATGTGGCGCCGCCTTAAGGAGAATGATCAGATTTATCTTGGATCCTATTCAGGGTGGTATGCTGTACGCGACGAAGCTTTTTATAGTGAAGATGAAATTAAAGACGGCAAAGCGCCCACAGGAGCGCCTGTCGAATATGTGACAGAGCCCAGTTATTTTTTTAAATTGTCTGAGTGGCAAGAGCCTTTGCTAAATTTTTACCGTGATAACCCTGATTTTATAGCGCCTGAAAGTCGCCGCAATGAAGTTATCCGCTTTGTCGAAGGGGGCCTGCGCGATCTTTCGATCTCAAGAACGAGCATTAAGTGGGGTGTGCCTGTGCCTGATGATGAAAATCACGTGATTTATGTCTGGCTTGACGCACTCAACATTTATATCAGTTCCATTGGCTTTCCTCACAACTTAGAGCAATTTGAAAAATTTTGGCCAGAATCTTTGCATATTGTGGGCAAAGATATTTTGCGTTTTCATGCCGTCTATTGGCCTGCTTTTCTTATGGCTGCAGGATTAACGCCGCCCAAACGCCTTTTCGCCCACGGCTGGTGGACAAAAGATGGGGAAAAAATTTCGAAATCAACGGGCAATGTCATCGATCCTGTGGCCCTTGTGGATCAGTATGGCAATGATCCTTTTCGCTATTTCTTGCTGCGCGAGGTCCCCTTTGGCCACGATGGTGATTTTTCAAACACTGCTTTTATTCATCGCCTCAATGCTGATCTTGCTAATACTTACGGAAACCTTGTTCAGCGCACACTTGCTTTTGTCTATAAACATAATGAGGGAAAGATCCCCACACCTTCTGATTTGTCTCCTGAAGATCAGGAGCTTTTAGCTCTCCCCGCACAAATTTTAAAGGATATGGAAAAACTCATGGCAGAGCAGGCATTGAGTCGTGCCATTGAGCGTGCGTGGGAAGGTCTTTTTGAAGGAAATCGCTACATGGACATTCAAAAACCATGGACACTGAAGGCCACAGATCCCTCGCGGATGGCCACAATTCTTTATGTTTTGTGCGACTTTATCCGCCAGATGGCGATTTTGACAAGCAGTATTGTCCCCGAGCTCAGTTCTCAAATTTTGAGTCAACTTTGTATCGATCCCAATCACCGTCATTTTGATGCGCTTTCAACACAGCTTATCCCAGAGACACCTATTCCTGAGCCAAAACCCCTTGTTCAAAAAATCATTTAAACAGCATAAACTGAGTTCGCGCCCTAGTCTCCAGGGCGATTTTGCCCCTAACCTCCTTCTTTTGCACCTCCCCTTTTGGGTTGAGGATGGCTGTGGCGGTTTCATCACAGGTTGTTTCGATGGCGAGGAGAGTCATGGAAAGATGGTTTCTGAGTGGATAATTAAGTATCGTTTTT
>JAKBAR010000049.1 GCA_021808925.1 Pseudomonadota bacterium
CGATCTTTTAATCCGGCGCGTAAGTAATTATATCCCGTCACAAGAGTAAGAATACCTGCAATCCACAAGAGAGTTTCACCAAGAGCATGAATATCATTTGGGGGATTAAGAGCGTCACTTAGGAGAAGGGTGCTGAGAGCAAGCATTTGAATATGTTCAATTTGTTTATCCTCTGCGAGCGTGCTAAGAGCCTCATAAATCCTTGGGATATTTCCAGCGATTCTGCCTTGAAATGTCAAAGAAAGCTCCGAGTATTTTTCAAAGAGATCTTTCATTTTATAGAGCTCCTCTTTGGCTTTTCCAATAAGGACAGGTTCACAGAATTTCACAACTTCATTGGCCCAATCTTCTGCAAAGTTCTCTTTTTTAGATGATTGAAAAGTGAAAGCTTTCGTATCCTTCGCATTCTCTTTAAGCGCATCATTAGAACTCCAACTTTCAGAGGTGTGCGCAAAAAGTGCGAAAAGCAGTGCTGAAACAATTATTTTCATGAAAAAATCCTTTGGGGAATGAACAACTTTTCTAGGTTAGAATGCAAGATTTTACAATGCGATAGCATTTTAAATAAAATTTTGGATTAGCAATACCTTTCCATATCCATTAGACTGAGTCATTTTCTACCCTCCAAAAGAGACGACAATGAAACTTGGTGCACGCCTTTTTGAAGTTCTGGCGCTATGGTCCACTTATGATTATTGCGAGCCTGCGGATACTTATCTTCATCATGCGCTTAAGATGAATCGCTATATAGGAAGTTCCGATCGCCGTGCCATACGGGATTTGTTTTATGACCTTTTGCGCAAGCATATTCTTTTGGAAGGAAAGATCCATGGGTTTATTAAAAAAACAGGTAATCGCCCCGTTAATACCCTTGAATTTTATCGTTGGATGCTTTTGGCGCACTTAAAAGAAACAGATCAAAAGGGTGCTCTTGCAACCTTCACAGGGGAAAAATATCATTTGGATACAATGACAGAAGTTGAAGAAAAACTTTTAGCGATCGAATCCTTACAACCGTTGGATGCGGCGTCCAGCCACAATTTAACACCTTTTTGGTATGAAAAACTCCATGCACAGTTTGGAGAAATGCTTCTTGAGCTCATGGCATCTCTGGATCAAGAGGCACCGCTCGATGTGCGGGTGAATACACTTAAATTTACGATTGAGGAAGCGATGGATCTGCTGGCAAATCATAATGTCAAAGCACACGTCCTTCCCTATTCGCCCGTGGGACTGCGTATTCACGACAAACGGTCTTTTCCGAATGATCTTGTCCAACAAGGGCTTTTTGAGCCTCAAGACGAGGGGTCACAGATTATCACGCTCATGTGTGATGTGAAACCTGGTATGCGTATTGTGGATTTTTGTGCTGGTGCGGGAGGTAAAACATTAGGTCTTGCCATGGATATGAAAAATAAAGGGCAGATTATCGCCTCTGATATCTCGCAAAAGCGTTTGAACCGTGCAAAAGAGCGTTTCAGGCGGCTAAATTTACAAAATATCGTGGTTAAAATGATGGATGCTCAGTGGATTAAACGTCACACAGGGGAATTTGATCGCGTTCTTGTGGATGCGCCCTGTTCAGGGAGTGGAACGTGGCGCCGTAATCCTGAGCTAAAACAGCGTACAAATGAAAAAGACCTGCATGAACTTGTGCAAAAACAGCGTGCTATTGTGAATGACGCCAGTCGCCTTGTGAAAAAAGGAGGGCGCCTCATTTATGCAACATGCTCTCTTTTAAAGGATGAAAATGATGATCAGATTGCGTGGTTTTTAGACCAACATCCAGATTTTCAATTGATCGATTTATCGAATGAAATGTTTTTTAACACACCTCCGTGCAATACGCCCACATGGTCAATGACACCGCTTAAAAATAATACGGATGGTTTCTTCCTCAGCTGTATGGAAAAAAAATAAAATATTTTATCGACATTCAATCGAAATTTTACTCTTTATTAACTTTCTTCTGTTATTCCTGTAGATGTTACTAAGATTTATGGAGATATTCTGATGAAAAAAATACTTATGCTGACCTGCTACCTGCTACCTGCTACCTGCTACCTTAGCGAGTGTAGTTTATGCAAGTGATAGCGAAGAAAAAAGTATCAAATTTCAAAAAATAAAACTCAATTCTAAGAAGGATTATGAGAATCTTAAAGAGTTGATCAAGGAAAAATGGGAAGAGAAAAAAGAACAAGGACAAAAACTCCTTAAAGAAGCAATTAAAGAAACACTTAAGGAACATAAAATTAAGAAAAAAGATTTCTTTAAGGCGAATGAACAATATGATACACAGGAAGATGTTTTCCTCTCAAATAACGATGGTAGTTTCGTTAGGGAAGGTAATCCTTTTTATAAAATTAAAGAAAATCTTTTTCAATCAGAGAATCAAACATCCCTGAGTATGGGGTATAAGTAGTGAATTTATCCCAAACTTTTCTCCAGGTCATTAATTTTTTGGAGGAGGGCCTTGTCGCCGTTTGCTTTGAGGCGCGCACTTTTGACTTTTGCCTTGGCAGCGGCCCTATCCCCCTTGAGCGCATCTGACTCTGCATTCGCAAGAAGTGCATGCCCCTCTTGACCATTTGCCATATACACTTTGCCAAGAAGATGCCACGCAAAATCACTCTCCGGCGCCTTTTGAGTAATGATTGTCAAGTGGTGAATCGCTTCAGGAAGGTGTTGCTGTTGTTCCACCAAAAGATGGGCCAAAGACATCTTAAGATAAATAGCCTGGGGCTTAAGACTCACGGCTTTTCGAAGCGCTTCGATACTTTCGTTTTTCTGGCCGATATCCATAAGAAGTTGCGATTTTAGCTCAAGAGCATAAGAGTTCTGAGGCTCTAGTTTGAGCATCTGATCAATTTCTTCAAGCCCCTGTCGCGTTTGAGCCGTGCGCCCATACGCTACTGCGCGCGCATAAGAGTCATTCGCTGTTTTGCCCGGAAACATTTTCAAAATACTTTTAGGATCAAGCGTAAACGCAAGGATCTTTGTGCGAATGCGCTCAAAGGATGATTGAAAAGCCGCACGCTTAAGCCAAGGAAGCGTTGCCGTTTGCTTGACATCGTGCTCGACAGCCTGAATACGATCTTCCGTTAGAGGGTGATCGAGAAAATAAGGACTAATATCGGGTGCACCGTAAGCTTTTTGGAGTTTCACAAGAAAAGTTAATAAGCCTGTGGCCGGAATGCCTGCTTTTGAAAGAATTTTAATCGCCTCTGCATCTGCTGCTTTTTCAAGATTTTGCATATTACGCATCACAGATCCCATATAGGCGTTTTGTCCGCCCGTCACACCCGCCATAAGCGGCGCTGCATCCTTTGCCGCAAGAGCTGCAATCCCTCCAAGGGCAAAAGCAATGGCCGCAGTCATAAAGGCTTTGTCTGCACCCACAGCAGCTTGGACAGAATGAACACCTTTTCCGTGCGCAATTTCGTGAGCAATAACGCCTAAGAATTCTTCGACTGTGTCACACATGCGAAAAAGTCCAGCATAGATAAGAAATTGCCCTCCTGAGGCTGAGGCTGCGTTCACGGCCGTATTAGCAAGGAGATAAATCTTGGGCGTAAAAGTTGCGCGTTTCCCCCCCAAAGGCTTCAGAAGAGTATCAAAATATTCTTTAAAAACAGCTTCTACCTCATCATCCAAAATCACACTATCGTGAGGAATCACAGGAAGTGCGTGAGCACAGGGATTTAAACAAGTACCCAGTATAAAAAGAGCAGTAAGCGCCCCTTTTATACATTTGATGGGATGAGAGATGGGCGGCCTCTTAGGATTCAATAAGGCGTTTCCACCACCCCTTGCGCTCTTTTCCTGAATCACCTTCTTGCTCCCTTGCTTGTGTGTTGGCCGGTGTAGTCGCAGCATTTTTTGTATCACTTAATGTTGCCACAGGCGCTCCAGCTCTCTCGCCCGTTGACGATTGCGCGTCTCTGCCTTCAGCATTTTTTTTGTGGCGACGACGGTCAAAATGGCGCCTCCGCTTTTTATTTTTTCTCCCATCACCTACGACAGACTCAGCAGTAGTCTCTTTTGAAACTACTTCAGGAGAAGAGGTTTCTGTTGTTTGTGAAACATGAGGCATCTCATCCGCTATGGGCGCAGGAGTCTCTGAGATTGATTTTTTGTGAGAGCGGGAACGCTTTCGATTATTTTTCTTTTTTGGAGAGGTAAGCTGAAGGGACTCATCCTTCCCCTCTCCCTCATTTTCAAGGGAATGTGCTTCCTTTTTTTCCTCAATAGTTGGCGCTGGTGTTGTCTTTTTTTGAAGATTTGAGGCACGCGTATGTTGAGGACGATCTTTTGATTTTTCATAAGAATGTGCTTTAGGCTCAAGTTTTTTAGAAGGCATCGCCGATTCAGATTTTATTTCTGTCACGAGCTGATCTTCCTTGTAAACCTCGATATGGTATTCAGCATTTTGCATTGCACCATCAGATTTAACGGTGATAGCAACATCATACGTCGTCTCTATATCAACAAGATCTCGGCGCTTTTCATTGAGAATATAGGTATCAACCCCCACAGGCACACGCACGTTAAGTCGTGCTCCCTTGTGATGCATGGCTGTTCCCTCGATTTGACGCAGGACAAAAAGCGCCATAGATGCAGCAGAACGAATAAATCCTGAACCACGACAGTGAGGACACTGGTGTGTGCTGCTTTCTAAAAGACTAGGACGCAGGCGCTGACGGGAGAGCTCTAAAAGGCCAAATTGACCGATTTTACCCATTTTAATCCGCGCACGATCTTGTTTAAGCGACTCTTGAAAAATTTTCTCAACTTGAGCAATATGATTTTTTTCACTCATATCGATAAAGTCAATAACAACAAGCCCCCCCAAATCACGCAAACGTATTTGACGTGCGACTTCTTTCGCGGCCTCGAGGTTTGTTTTGAGAGCCGTATCATGAATATGACGCTCACGTGTTGATTTTCCTGAGTTCACATCAATTGCAACAAGCGCCTCTGTTTGCGCAATCACAATCGATCCCCCCGAGGGCAGCGCCACTGTGGGTTGGAACATTTGGTCGATAAAATCTTCCACATGATATTTTTGGAAAAGAGAAACGGTTTTATCTTTATATTGTTGCACTTTTTTCGATTGTGCTGGAGACATAGTCTTCATCAGATTTTTAGCGGCTTTATACGCCTCGTCACCTTCGATAAAAACATCCTCGATATCTTTTGTATACGCATCGCGCAAAGCACGCTTAATCAGATCACCTTCCGCATAAATAAGCGCAGGCGCAATGGATGAAAGTGTTTTTTCACGGATATCTGCCCATAGACGCAAAAGATATTCAAAATCTTTTTTAAGTTCTGTTTTCTTTTTATCCGCACCGGCTGTACGTACGATCAAGCTCACGCCCTCTGGAATATCCAGACTATCCAGAATTTTGCGCAGGCGATTACGATCTTTTTGTTCTGTGATTTTGCGCGAGATCCCACCGCGCCTTACACCAGAATTCGGCATGAGCACACAATAACGGCCCGGCAGAGAAAGATACGTTGTGACCGCTGCACCTTTTCCACCGCGTTCTTCTTTTACAACTTGAATCAGAAGAATTTGGCGCCGTTTAATAACCTCTTGAATTTTATAGCGATAGCGCAAGGGACGTTGGCGGGGTGAATCTTCGTCAAAATCTTCCTCAGAGTTTTCACTACTAAGCTCAGGATCCCCCTCAACTTCTTCTCCTGACGCATCCGCAATTTCAACGTCACCATCCACAGCGTCTGAAGGAGATTTAAACTCCTCTTCTGCAAGATCCTCTGCCTCGTGGCGATCCCCTCGCGGAATATGATAATAGTCAGGATGGATTTCACTAAAGGGTAAAAAGCCCTGGCGATTGCCGCCAAATTCTACGAAAGCAGCCTGAAGTGAAGGCTCAACGCGTATGACTTTAGCGAGGTAAATGTTGCCTTTTAGTTGTCTTTTACTAAAAATTTCTGTTTCGAATTCTTCAATGCGCTGACCATCTGTAATAGCCATACGCACCTCTTCGCGATGACTCGCGTCGATAAGCATTGTTTTTGCCATGGGGCATGTGTCTCCGTTTTTATGCTTTTTTGTGGCGCCCAATAGCCAAGATGCGCTCTATAATAACATGAAAAAGAGCGAAAGGGGGCTTTCAAAAAAGCGATTAATAAAATAGCGCTGTAGGGAAAAAAGATAGGATCGCAATCGTACAGGCAAGCAGATGAAATTCTCATGTATCCCCTCCTTGTGCCTACGACTGACGTCAAAATTTTACTTATCCCTATGATAAATAAATCACATAGCAAGGTTTTTTTAAAGATAAATCTGTTGTTTTTAAAAGTATTTTATGCTTTTTCCCCCCAAATAAGGGGGATGTAAAAAAAACTAGTTTTTGTGCGAAGCAGGCGCCTTTTTATCACCGCCACCTTCAGGCTTGTCTTTTTCGTATATTTGCACATCAAGGCCTGGGAAGAGGCGCGTAATGCCTTTCGAAACAACACTATCTCCGACATTTAGCCCCTCTATAATCTGTGTGCGCTCTTGATAGGTATGCCCCACTTTAACCAGCTGAAGAGCTGCCTTTCCATCCTTTACAAGGTACACAAAAGATTGCTCCGGCGTTGTATAAATCGCCTCTTTAGGCACAGAAATCGCCGCTGGATCCTCGAAAATAATAAGATCCACGTCAATATTGCTGCCAACAATACAATCATCGCACGCATAATCAATAAAAGCCGGCCCCATGTGAGACTCTGGGTCAATCAATTTTTGAATACCCGTCACAGGGAATGATTTCCCCTCAATCAGTGCTTTTTGCCCCGCATTCACCTTAGCTACGAATTCCTCAGGTACATCACATGTGATCACCAAATGCCCAGGCTTATAGACGGTGACAAGCACATCCCCCGCATTCATATGCGCACCCTCACGCACCTTAAATACGCCAACAACACCATCGAAAGGCATAATAAATTGGCTGTCCTCCAGGCGACGTTTTGCCTCAAACGCCTGTTTTTCCGCCCGTATCGCCTCCATACGTTTGACCTCGACCTCCTGTTTTGACACGGTTTTCGTGTTGCCTAATTTTTGCGCACGATCGTACTGTTCTTTGGCAATGGTTGCCTCCATCGACGCAAGCTCATAATTTTTTTCCGCATCAGCATTTTGAATCGAAGCAATCACATCGCCTTTCTTCGCAACGGCGCCAGGGAGAACATGGGTATCCACAGCGCCCGCCATTTTTGCCGTCAGGAAAGATTCGAACTTAGGTTTGATAACGCCAACAAGACCAATCGAAAAAGCAAAGGGAGCTTTTGTGACGTTTTCAACTTCAACTATTTTAGGTGGCATCTCCGGCGCTTTGGAGCAGGCTGCAAGAGCACAAAAGAGGAGGCTTGTGAGAAAACGCATAGAGCTGCCCAAAAAATTTCAAGAGATTTGGGCGAACTCTAGCACGATTTTTAACGATTTTCACCTTTAAAAACACACAGCATCGCTTAAAAAAGGCGGCACTGTGTCCTTTAAAGCATAAAGAGACTAAAAGTTAAGATCATTCGAAAGGTTAGAGGTATGATTATGATTAGTTAGAAAATTTTCTGCTGTATCTTTGATTAAATCATATTTATCAACCATCTTTTTTTCTTCTGGAGACCACTCTTTACGACCTTTCTTGTAAATGTCCTTAATATCACTGTCTTTCTCGACGGTTTTTTTAATTGCACGTAGCACGTCTCTGGCCGTACTCCAATACAAACGCTCTCCTTTCTTATAAGCCACGATATCTGTAATGAGGGTCATGAGCCAGTTTTTAACCTGATCGGTGGTGTAGTAAAAATCATCAAACATCGTCATGTATTCGCCCACCACAGTCTTATAGGACTCATCGCCTTTGTCGTAGTCAGTATTGTAAGCCTTCACCGGATCAAGGTCAGGTTTTTTAAAAATGATATTATTCATAAACTTAATGATCGTGTTGAGGTTTGCCTCATTACAATCATCCAGCATTGTAATCAGCTCTTCTTTCTTTTGATTGAGCTTTATCTTTTTTTCAGAGAGCTTTTTTTCCTCAGTCTTGACGTTTTTAATCTCTTTTGTAATTTCATTTATATTATCATCCTTTTCACTGGCGTGGCTGAGTGTTACCCCGCCCGCACACAAAAGAAGCGACAATGCAACGGTTTTCTTCATCAAAGACATAATTTTTTTCCTTTCATAGTTGACTATTAGTTTAAGAAAAATATTCCAAACATATATATTTATATCAAAAGAAAGTTAAGAAAAAGTAAAAAACGTTATTTTTTGAAAAAATAGCTGAGGTACATAAGGGGAATGCCTAGGATCGAGACAAAAAAACGAGCGACGTAGGTCCCCAGAATATAGGTAAAAATCAGTGTTTGCGCCGTTACAGGATGCGGACTGAGGACAACCCAAGCGAGGGTCGAAAAAAGAATATTATCGACAAGTGCCGAGAGAAGCGTCGCAAGGCCAGTACGCAACCATAAAAAACGCGTATGAGTCGCATCAGAAATTTTCTTAAACACCCAAATATCAAGGAATTGACTAACGAAATAAGCCACCAAACTTGCGATCATAAGGCGCGGCGCTGGCATAAATAAAAGCTCCATCGCACCATAGGTATTCACGCTCTCCGTATTATTTTTGAGAGGAGCATGCGCGAGCGTGATGAGCATAAAAAGTGTAAATGCAATCTGTGTCAGAAAGCTAAGCACCACGGCTTTGCGGGCTTTCTCCGCGCCATAATGCTCTGTCAGCATATCTGTCGCGAGGTACGTCATGGCGAATAAAACCGTACCAAGGGCCACCGGTTCACCAATAAAAGAAAATTGGGCGGTGTGCAAGACCTGAATATTCGCCGTGATATAAGCAAGATTGATAAAGCAAAAAAGACCGCTTGCACCCCCCACTTTTAAAAAAAAGAGCAGAAAAATAGCGGCAACACTAAATAAAACAAAGCTCAGCAGCTCTGGCGAAAGCGTGTGAAAAAACGTATGAAAAATGAGCTGAAGGGATGTGTCCATAGGAAATAAAAAAACGCACTCAGTTATGGGATAAAGAGTGCGCAAATACTTTTTTAAAAAGGATAATTAATGAGCCGCAGCTGCTTTTTTCTCTTCAACAAGCACCTTGAGCTTTGCAATTTTAGGATCCATATCGGCTTTGTTCGCACGCAAAAGATAAGCGTCCAAGCCCCCATGAAACTCAATACTGCGAAGGGCATGCGTTGTAAGGCGCATACGAACAGACTGACCTAAAACATCGCTAAAGAGGTTTTTCTCTTGCAAATTCGGCAAAAAGCGACGCTTTGTTTTATTATTAGCATGGCTTACATTGTGACCATATTGAACTGTTTTTCCAGTGACCATACAGCGGCGCGTCATGGCTTTATTCCTTATTGATTGAAAATGCGTGTGATACTTAGTTCCCTTTATAATCGTGAAAAGGTATTTTTGTCAAGAAAAAGATTCTTAAAAATATGCTGCAGGGGGAAAGATTTTTTCTTTTGATCGCTCTTGAAAAAAACGAAGTGAGCAGCTTTTTCTCAAATTATGAGCCTAAAACATTAACCTTTTATTCACACACCTTAACAAAAAGTTAATTTTCGCACCCCCACC
>JAKBAR010000007.1 GCA_021808925.1 Pseudomonadota bacterium
TTTTCGACTAACCTCCCAGGTATCCGATAAGGAGAGGTGGCCGAGTGGTCGAAGGCGCACGATTGGAAATCGTGTATACGTTAACCGCGTATCGAGGGTTCGAATCCCTCTCTCTCCGCCAGGATTTATAAGATATCCGATCTCTCTCGTTTTTCTGGCATTTATATCCCTTTTGCAAAGCCCATGTTTTATAGGTTTTCTGGAGTATAAATGTTCCTCAAGTGCGAACCTGTTTTAAGGGCATGCTCTTAATTTTTCCTTTAAAACACCCCTTTTTACCCCTTTTATACTCCCAAAATGCTCCAAGGGTGCGAACACGAAAAATCCACTTCGCACCTCTGTGACGACTTGTTTTCCTTGGGTTTTTCAAAAATACTTAACTGTTTGTTGGGTTCGAAGAGCAAAATTGAAGGGCAGTAATAATGTCGAAAGAGCAATGTTCTTATTATCGAAAAGATTAAAAATCGATAATAACAGAAGGATTTACCTTGTAATCAATTTGGCAGCCTTGTTGAGTGGTCGTTTTCGTCTGCCTATAAGGCCCCTGGCGCACAATATCAACAGGTGAAATGCCTAATTTTTCAAGCAACAGCGAACGATTTTGTAAAAGCAATGCTTCGAGCTGCAATCCCATATGTGTTTCAAATCCAGGCATGGTAGATAGCGATACTTGATCAAATCCACCATCAGCAATAGCGCCCAGATTTGGCTCTATAACTTTGAGATAAAACCTCATATATGGGTCTGAGATTTTATGTAAGCTTTCCCAGCTACAATCAGATGATCCATCATCCCACTTAACGTGCCCCTGTGAGCAGATTCTATGCTCTGCCTTATTTCTGATAAAGTTCCGGCACCGTCTTTAAGGCTATCCAAAATTTTCTTATACGTGGCACCCTTACCATTAAAGAGATCATGAAAAATACGATCAAATTCGGTAACAAGTAATCCGCTTTTCTCAAAAGCGAGTTGCTTGATATTCTCATCAGCCGTAACACCAGGATTAAATTGCTCCAAATACCATGGGACACCACCAACAATACTAAGCAACTTGTACATATCATAATGAGAAAGCTTCATGCCGAGCGTTCTTAAGAACTCTGCGCTTTCAGGAGTTGATAAGGGCTCTAAGCTGATCGTCAAGTTTACGCGCCCAAAGAATGCGGTGCTCTTGAGGATATTTTCTTCAATCCAGGTTGATACTGATCCACAAAACACAAGCAAGACATGCATCGTTTGTTTATCCCACCAAGCCTTGAGTTTAGGGATAAAGCTAGGGGCTTTTGATCCCATCCACGAAATCTCATCAAACAAGATGATATCCCCTGGCTTAATATGACGGCTTAAATGTTCAAAGGCATCGCTCCAATCCAAGAAAGTCATGGGCGGGATTTTGAGCATCAATGCGAGTTGGCGTACAAAATTATCCCTTTGTTGCCCGGCGGAAACGCTATCTTCTGGGGCAAGACCTGCGAAACTCCAAAATTTTTGAGCGTTAGATATTTTAGCAAATTCCGTTATAAGCCTGCTTTTTCCAATTCTCCTTCGCCCCTTAACGACGCAAAGAGCTGGCGTTTTCTTGTTATATAAAGCTTTTAGCCGCGCTATTTCTGGCTTGCGGCCAATGAATATGGAATTGGACATGGCACTTTTGCTCAAAACATTGCTTTTATCACTTTGAGCAATCGGCTGATGGTTTTTTTAAATCCAAACAGTTTTTCCTGGGCCTCCCATAAGAGAGGCATTTCACGCATAAGGGCGGAAAGTTTGAGGCCCTTTGTTTGATTCCCTTGCAAAATGGCAGCTTTAATAAATGGGGAAATGAAATTAAGGCGCATCAGCATTTAAGCATATTTTTGGGTTATCATCTTGTGCTCTACCTCACGCCCATAAAGATTTTCAAAGGTAAGTGGCATAAAAGTAGCTGTTTTTCCCTGGTCTGTTTTGAATTGTGATCTCATCTAAAAATATCCTGCTTAAAAATATCCTGCTTGCGGTTTAAGATTTGTATAGGCTCATCGTATAAAAGTGCGGCTAACCCATGTTCATGAAAGTGTACTTCCAGGCCATCATGGCGCACTCAAACCACATCAGCCAAAATTTGGACGATTTTATTTCTCTCGAGTGGATGAAGCTGATCATACACATGACCTATATCTTGTAACACTTCAAAAACCTTTTCTTGAGTACCCCCTTTTTCTCGAGGGCTAACCATGTGGCCTCAGAGACTTGAGGCGTTTTTAAAAAAGTACGTACATGTTTTGCAATAAATTCATCCACTTCATTGGAGGCAATGGTTTTGTGGTGGGAAGTGCAGCTCTTGCCGCGTAAATGATTGCTGCAGGCATAATAACGATAGCGCTTGTCTTTCTTTTTGGTGTAGGTCGGTGTCATGGATACATCGCAGACCTGACAGCGAATCAGATTTTTTAGTAGTGCCTGATCCTTAGATGCAGATTCTCTACCTCTGATATGCGGACATTTTTCAAAGACGCGTTGTACTTCATCAAAGAATGCAGGCTCCAAAATACCTTCATAAACAGCATCTTTATGGGCAACAAATCCTTTGTAAACCGGGTTAACTAGAGTTCTGCGTAAATTGGCTTTTGTGAATCTTGCCCCGCCGATATCTTTTCCAGTTTTGGCAGTAAATTGTTTGGATCGGTAACCGTCGTTATTTAATTCTTTAGCCAAATGGGTGGCAGATGCCAGCACTAAAAACCGCGTAAAGATATGCTCAATTAACTTAGCTTCTTCCACGTTGATCACCAATTTGCGATCACAAATGTCATAGCCAAGTGGCGGATTACCGCCCATCCACATGCCTTTTTTCTTGGAGGCGGCAAATTTATCGCGGATGCACTCACCTGTCAGTTCACGCTCATATTGGGCAAAACTCAAAAGTACATTCAGCATCAAACGGCCCATGGAGCTTGAGGTGTTAAAGGATTGGGTCACAGCCACAAACGTCACTTGATGCTTATCAAACAGCTCTACAATTTTGGAAAAATCAATCAGTGAACGTGATAAGCGATCAATTTTATAAACCACCACACAATCAACCAGACCATTTTCAGTATATTGAAACAGCTCTTGTAAAGCCGGATGGTTCAGCGTGCCACCGGAATAACCTCCATCATCATAGGACTTAGCTAAAGCCAGCCATCCTTCATGTTGTTGGCTTTTAATATAATTTTCTTCCGACAAACGCTGCGCATCAAGGCTGTTAAAAGCCTGCTCCAATCCTTCCTCATGGGATTTTCTTGTATAAATAGCGCAGCGTATCTTTTTGTTCATCAGGCCTCCTTGTTGTTACGGAGCCCAAAGAAAGCAGGGCCGTTCCATCCTGTGCCAGTGATTTTACGGGCAATCGCAGACAGGGATTTATAATTTTGCCCTTGGTAGATAAAGCCATTTTCAGAGACTAACACCTCATGCAAGTCACCTTGAAATTCACGAATGAGCTTGGTGTCGGCCAAAGGTTTAGAAGCCATATAGTGATTGGTGAATTTCTTACCTTTCTCCATTTGATCAGCTAAATTATCCAGCTGCTTTGCTGACTTTTCAGACATGGGCCCATAAGCAAGCTCTTGCAGACGATAAGCCAGCCTTGGGATTAAATAGGTTTTAGAATGAGGCGGTGCATCCGTATCAAAGATACTTCGCCACAATTCTTTAAGTTCTGCAGTGCTTTTATTTTGTAAAGCCAAAACTTGTTTAATAACAGATTCTTTCATGATCTTGACCATATTAGTTTTCTCTAACAAACCTGCTCTAGAAGCGCTTCCTTTTGAAGAGAAGTCAAGAGAAAGTTTCTCTGAAAGTCTTGATTTACCTAGGTTTTGACTAGATTGCACACGCATAATTGCTGTAGCAATAATATGTGCAACTTCCTTTAGACAATCATAGTTTTGTACTGTGGCAAGTGATATATGGAACCTTATCTAATTAGCATGTGGTTTATGGACAGCTTCCGGAGAGATTTCGTTCACAAGAACTTCGTATGTTACAAATAGCTCTTGACTCACCTAACGCCTGTTAGGTGCGATAAATTTAAGTTAAATTTTAGGATATAAGGTTCAACTACAAAGCAATGGAAAGCCTTAAGAAAAGCAGTCCGTCTGTAGGGACACGTTTACTGTCATCTGCCACCTTAAAGAGCAACATGATATTGCCCCCACAGTGCGGGAGATTGCAAAGGTGCGTGGTATCAAGTCTGCAAGGGCTGAGGTGATCCAGCAATTAGAAAATAAGGGGCACCTTAAGCGCGACAAAGGAAAAGCTGGGGCTACCCAGATCTTGGATCACCCCTTAAAATCAGACCAAATTCCGCATATTGTGCCTATTCAAGTGGTGGGACGTGTGGCGGCAGGGTATCCGATTTTAGCGATTCAAGATGATTTGGGTGAATTTTGCGTGGAGGCAAGCCTTGCACGCGGTGAGTGTTTTGCCCTTCAAATTTGCGGGGATAGCATGATGGATGCGGGCATTAATGATGGAGATTTTCTCATCGTACGCACCCAAGAAACCGCACTAAACGGTGAGGTGGTTATCGCTTTATTGGATGATGAGGCGACACGCAAAACCTTTTATAGGCGATCGAGCCACATTGAGTTAAAGCCAGAAAATGAGGCGTATCAGCGGATGAAGGTATCACCTGAGCAATCATTTAAAATTCTAGGTAAAGTGATCGCAATCAAAAAAACAGTGGAGGTTAAACCGAATGCTGCAAATGGGCGTTGTAAATAGCGGTAAATTTAGAATCACCCCAAATCGGCGGTTTTGGGAAAGTCATCTGGAAATGCCTCTTGATAGGCTGATGCAGGATTACCAGGATGCTAAGATTCGCAAGAACTGGCTCGGTTCTCTATCAGGACGCCAGCTTTGTCTTCTGTTTGACCTGTCCATGCAAAAACCTCCCCATGAACTTTCTGTGCAGCAAATGCGCAAAACTTTACCCACTTTCCTGAAGGATTAATCAATTTTTTCTGGTTCACCATTTTAATCCTACCAAACTTGAAGCGGCCATCACTGAAATTGCAAAGCCCATCCTTTCTGCTGAAACCATGGCCAAACTGCTTGTTAAAGACGATAAATACGACAAGAAAGGATTAAAAAAAAGGATTAAGAAATTTGCACTTTTTAAAGCTGATCCTGAGTTGCTCAAACATGTCTACCATTTTGATAAGGTGCAATCGATCGGCTTTGGCTCCTTTGTGCTGAAAAACCCGCCACACCAGCCTTTGTCTTCTTTCAAAGAATTTGTGACTGAAGATTTAGTTCGCTCTACTCTTAAAGCTCATGATGACGAGCAAAATGATAGCTTTGAAACCCATTTGCAGGGTTTGTTTTATCATAAGGATTGGCTGTATCTCTTTATCCGCAGGGCCGGTGATGAAGACTTGCTGTTAAGCTCTAACCGTATTGTTCATGGCCATAAGCCGGATTGGCCCCATTAACAACATGATAGGGCCTGGATTTTTCTGCAAATGCCAATCAGGTGAATCTTTGTGCCAAATGTTCCAACCCCCATGACATTTTGGGATTGAAGATTGCTGATCGTTTGGTGAGTGCTTATTTTGCAAAAGATTGCTCCTTCATCAACATGCAAGCTTATAATTTTAATGCGCAAGTGAAATCGATAAAGAAATCAAACTCTTTGAGCTTAAATTCAGATCAGCACACCTTAAAAACAACACTCATTTGATTTTACAACGCACCCGACTGACCCTATTGCTGAAGAGCTTGAAGCGCTTCATCAAGCCGTTGGCGATGTGCTCGAAGACATTACCATGATTGATTCAGTAAGAGTGGTGTTTCAGGGTAAAAAAAAGCTTTATAATATTGAAATTGTTGAGCTTGAAATTTTATTAGATCCTATTCACATGGTTGTTCAGTCTGAGCCTAAAAAATCTCCTTCAGATTGGATGCAAGTGTTAAAAGTATATCAGCTAGGCTGTTTTTCAAAATGTATCCTGAAATAAAAAAGAAATATTTTTGGGGTGGTAAATTATGGACTCAGAGTTATTTCGTAGAAACAGTAGGCAATGCAACTGAAGAAGTTATACGGCAGTATGTTAGAAATCAGTTGAAGGAAATGGATAAGGTTGAGAAAAGGGCTGTGCAGTTAAAGTTATTTTGAAACTCGGTCCCTTGCGGCCGAGTTTTTTAAAATCCACAGGGCAAGATATTGCTGAGGATGGTGTGTTAGGCCCCATTACACTTGCTGCTATTAATAAGGCTGATCTTAGCGACTTGCTTGCGGCCTTAAAATCAGAAGCCGCTGGATATTATCGAACACTCGCCGCCACTCAACCACGACGGGCTAAATTCCTCAAAGGTTGGTTGAAACGAGCATATGCATAAGCTTTAACATTGGAGATAAAAAATGAAAGCAGGCATTAAAACTACAGAATTTTGGGCAACCTTAATCGGAAGCATTACTGTTGCAGGCGCATCAGAACTAGAGCTCAATCTCAACGAAGCTTCAGTTGCGAGCATTGCAGCGATGATGCCCCTTTGGCTATCTGCACTGATTGCCGCTATTCGCGAATTTAGCCAAACTTTTTTAGCTTATACGCTTGGCCAGGAACGGTTGAAGCGTGAGCAAGCAGAGGAAACGTAGAGCTTCATGAAACCTATGAAAAATTGGATGAACAAAATAAATCTTGTCAACATCGGGGTAAGTCTTGTCTGCTTGCGCGGCTGCGCAAATCTGGGGAAAGTGCAGACAAGTAATTGACCGGAGGCACCCCATTACACTGCGCAAGAATGGCAAAAAATTGAAGAATCGGTTGCTGCATTACCTGAGCAAAGCCCGCTTATTTCTGTGCTGCAGGATTATATGGATCTGCTGGATAAGCAAAAATTTTGCCATAGGAATTAGATAATCTGGCCTTTTACCTCACGAATGACCTGATCCCACTTGTGAAAAATAAGGTCGGGATGAAAACACTCAGCGACGATTTTTGCTTCCTCACCAAGACGCTCTCTAGTGTTTTGTTCACAGACAAACTCTTCTATAATAGAGGCTAATTTAAGAACATCCCCCACGGGAAAAAGGCGTCCATCAATGTCGTCTCTGACAATATCAATATTTCCCGAGCAGTTTGGGCCTACCTCCATGGCCTTAACTAAGGTATGGGGAAAGCCTTCGTAAAGGGATGGGAACACAAATAAATCAGCATCCACAAGCTCTTGATGAATCTCCTGTTTTGAATGTTTAAAGAGTTGATGAGCTTTTGCCCCCCTCCCCGATCAAGCCACTCCACATAAATCGTAAGAGCAAAAAATGGTTGGTTGAAGGATGTGCACCACAAATAGGTGAGTGAGGCTATAACCCCCCTTAAATGAACATAGTCTCTCCCACAGAGGCAATATAGCTGGCTTGATCGAGTATAATGCATTTCCTTAACGAGGACTCTTTAAAAAAATCAGCTGCTGATTGCGCTTGCACCACCACTCAAAAAGCTTTTGGATATAAAATGGTCCTCAAACGATGATAAGTAGAAAGAAGCGTATGGTAAAAGGGGTGCGTACGTTCTGACACAATCACAGGTGTTTTAATTCCAACGCTTGCCAGAAGGGTAGTGAGGTTCATCACATCCACAAAAAAAAGCACCACATCGGGCCTTAGGGTTTTTCAGAGCTCTTCTTAAACAAAAAACGCGCCTGAGGATATTTCCTAGACGCGTTACAAAAGAAAATTCATTCTAACTTTGATTAAGTTGGATCAAACGAACATTGGAATCAAAAGGATAAAAAGGCTTTGCATCCGGTGAGGCCAAGGTAATGCGTGCTACTTGGTCTCCTTTTGACACCCAATAATTGGCAAAATCCGATAAAACCCGCTCCGCCAGAGTTAAGAGATGATATGATAATAAGGGCGAGATGCATAAAAAACACTTTAAATTTTAAAATTAAGAAGAAGTGACTCGATGGGTGCCCCCTCACCGGAGTTGAAAACTTTCGAAAAACCATTTCCTTTTTTTTGATAGATGCCGCCATTCACAATAGTGCCGGCCTCTTGGTTAGATCCTGCAATCAAAAGTCCATTTTCTCTCAATCCTTCATAAAGATTGCGGATGACTTGAGCAAATTCAGTTTCAGAAAAATAAGAGGGGTTTAAGACATTCATTGCTCGAATGATACAATCCGGTTCTTTAAAAGGTTGCAGTAGATCGTGCTGCCCCAACTGAAACCTTTTATCTGTTTGTGCTTTTTGCAAAACTTTTGGTGCAAAAAGGAGCTGTTCTTTTGCTTTAACAAGCCCTTGCTGGTACTTTTTTATTAAAGAATTAACCCAAAACTTTTCAATAAAAAACAGAATCAAATGGTTCAAAGGATAATGACGAAAGCTATCCCGTTTGATTTTATTAAACACAAACGGTGGAAATAAAATTTCTAGAATTTTTCCTGTATGGCTTAAGGTCACTTTTAGCTTTCCTTTTTCCAAAACAAAAACAGAAGGGTTATAATCTGATGCAAAATACTGAATCTCTGGAAACGCGGATACCATTTTTTCAAAAAAATCTAAGCCTGTGCGACCATCACTCACCCCACAATCATGAAACGTTTGGGGGGGTGGGAGCTTTTTTAGCATTTTTATAACAGCTAAATCAAACGCTTCAAACCGTTTTTGGTAGGTACGTTTATAGGCTCCTCTTTCATCAGAAAACAATAAAAGAATTCGTTCAGCGAGTTGATCACCATCCACAAGGTGTAATGTTTGATCATAGAGCGTAATGCTTACGTTTTTGAGCTCTTTACGACAAAAAGTCTTGTCATTAGAAAGCTGATTTAATTTTGTAATGCCAGTTTTGATCATGCTTTAAACCTTAGCAACAGTCATAATATACGGAGAGGTCAACCGATTCTTGGGAATTTTAAGGCCATACTTTTCCAATATCCAAGAAACTTTGGACGTTCCAGATAAAATATGTCTTAAAAGGGGATTAAATTTATTGTGTGAAAATGAGCCTGAGTTCACCACACTTAAATTCATCGGCATAAAATAGTCACAATGCTCAAGCTCAAGAGCAGCAGATACGTGCGCGTCAAACATTTTTTTCTTCGTAAGAGGCATGTGTACATCATAGACTTCTCTGTCCACAAATTTTTGAATAAAGCCGATAATACTTGGAATGTTGGGAATGAGGGTTAGAAGTGTGCCTCCTGACTTAACAAAGGCTGCACAGGATTTTAGGCAATGGGCAGTATTTTCAAAATGCTCTACAACTCCAAATGATACAACAAAATCAAACTTTTGAAGCAGATCAGATGGAGGAGAGAAAAGATCCGCGCAATAAATTTCACCTGGAACATGATAATGTTTCAAAAGAGCACGGCTTTTTTCGCAACCCACCTCAGAATAATCTAATCCGTAAACATCGGCACTAAAGTATTGATGAAAGTAAATGGGCCAAATGGAATTTGCGCAACCAATTTCTAAAACGCGGAATTTTTTCTTGTCTTTTAAAAGATTTTTAAAAAAAGCATGGAGCTGTAGTTTAACGTAATTATCGAGACTTTGGTCATTTTCATCAAAGGCCTTTGGAAATTCTACCTTAGACCAATTGTCATCCCAATAAGTTGTGCCGGCTTTGTCAAATTGTGTCATGATTTTTCCAAAATATTTTTATAGATTTCTAGTCTTTGAATAAAGGTGGATCGCACAGAAAAGTATTCTAACGCATAATTTCTCAAGCGGTTTTCAATTTCTGACGGGTTTTTTTCAACCCTTTGAACCCATTTTATAGTTTCTTCTGCCATAATATCATAATCTTTTGAACAAAAAATCGCCCCCAAATCATTCTTTTCAATAAAATCATGATTATGATAGATAGAAAAAACAGGCTTACCACAAGACAAATATTGACGAACTTTTTGTGATGCGTTCCCATGAATCCCAACGGTTTCTTCTTCATAAAAAGAAAATCCTATTGTCATAGATTTAACATATTGTTCAATGTTTGAATAAGGAACCTTTCCCGGGAAAATAACTCTTACACCAAGTTCAATTAAATTGCTTACGATGGTATTAATAGGATCATCTTGTCCCAAAATGATGACTCCAAGATTAGGATAATTTTTGATGATTCTTCTTGAAACTTCAAGAATTTGCCTACATCCTCTAGATGCAGGCAGACTTCCCATAAACCCTAAAATAGGCCAGCAACTCTCAACTTCTTTCAATAATAATTTATTTTTCAGTGAAAATTTATCTGTATTAATACCATTTTCCACTAAAAATATTTTTCTCTTGTCTATATTAAGTTCTTTGGCTATGTGTTCTTTCGCATAAGGCAGGGCTGTATCAATAACTGCTGCTTTTTGATACATATAATGATAGATACCATCTCTTAATTTCCTATAAAGTTTATCTAAAAAACTATTGGATTTTGTGTCATCAATATACCACAATGCTGCTGTTTTTATTGCGATTTTCTTTTCCTTATTCGTCAATTTTACCAAAAAAGGAATCAAAGGAATCCCCACAAAACGACAAACCATTATATCAAAATTTTCTTTTGATAATTTGATTGCAATCTTTATGTATTTTATTTTCTGAATTATCGATGATAACTTTAGGTCTTCAAAAAAACAAACAGAGTTTATGTTATTTTTTTGACAAAAAGTTTTATTTTTTAATGATGTTACAAAAAGAAAATTATCACCGTACTTTTCCTTTAGTTGCAACAAAAACTCTTGTTCATTTACAGCTGGGCCATCGTTATTTTCCAAAAGACAGTCTGTATAATATGCTATTTTCATAACAACAATTCCTTTTTAGTAGCATAAATAATATCTTCTGAAGTATTGCCTATTCCATATTCATGTATACATTTTCTTTCATTATACAAAGGATTTCTCCATAATCGGTTCCAGCCACATTCTATCGTTTCAACCCACTCTGTCTCTTGGCGTAAAGTAATACAAGGAACACGATGAAAATAGGCTTCTTTTTGTAATCCTCCAGAGTCTGTTAAAACAAAACGAGCTTTGCTTAAACAATACTGAGTTTCAAAATAGCTCAAGGGTTCTAAGATTATAAAAGTATCATCTAATTGCGCCTTTTGAACTAAGGCTTTTGTGCGCGGATGGACAGGGAAAATGATTTTCAAATCATGGTCTTTTGCAAAGTCCAAGACGTAATCCATCATAGCCTGGAATTCTTCCATGTTTTCTGTAGATTCTGCACGGTGCATGGTCATGAATGCAAACTCTGATGGCAAGCCCTTGAGCTTTTGGAGAATAGAAAAGTTTGTTTTTATATAGTCCATGGCATAAAGGGTGGCGTCATACATAATATCCCCCACATGATAGACGCCATTTTTGATGGCTTCATTGTGTAGATTATCTACTGCAGTTTGTGTAGGGCAAAAAAGATAATCGCTTACATGATCTGTTAAAATACGATTGATCTCTTCTGGCATTTTGCGATTAAAAGAGCGTAAACCTGCTTCAATATGAATGACAGGAATATGAAGTTTTGAGGCACTCAAAGCCCCCGCAAGGGTTGAATTGGTATCTCCATACACAAGAACTGCATCAGGTTTATCGACTTGTAAAATAGCTTCAATTCCCTCAAGCATTCGACCGGTCATTTGACCATGGGAGCCACTGTTAATATTTAGACAATATTGTGGTTTTGGAATATCCAGCTCTTTAAAAAAAACATCCGACATATTGGTATCAAAGTGCTGTCCCGTATGGATAATAGTTTCCTTAACGTTTGGATGCTTTTTTAAGGCGCGAGAAAAAGCCCCAGCTTTAACAAACTGAGGCCTTGCACCAAGGATTGTGTGAATTTTTAGCATATTTTTAATATTTTCACATTACTTTTAACAAAATTTTCATTTTTTACCCATCTATTAAAAATGAATTCAGAAAAATTTTTAGAAGAATTTGGTATATGGTTAGACCAGTCTTGTTCTGGAGTCGCAAAACCTATTTTGTCTTTTCTATCTAAAATTTCATCAATGTTTATATCATTCATTGATTTTCTTAAAACCCATTTGGTTGTATTGTCTCTAAATCGTTGATTTATATGCAATGAAAGAATAAATTCTACCAAACGATAGTCTAAAAACGGTAGCCTTGATTCTATCGAAAAAGCCATACTATTGCGATCTTCGTATCTGAGTAAGCTTTGAAAATTATTAGATAAATAATAAAAGCAAACATCAGTAATAGATTTTAATGATGATAATTTCTGTTCTGTTTTTCTATTGGTTAAAGATAATAAAACTCTATATGCATCAAAATATCTTTGTTGTAGTCCTAAAACTATAGTAGTTTTTAAATCTTGATTGTTAAATTTTGATTGCCATTTAAAAAATGATACTAAATTTTTCAATTGCATTTTTTTTGCATAGTCAAAGCTAATACCGTTTAGCATGCTTGGATAACCTAATAAAGTTTCATCTGCCCCCTGACCATCAAGAAGAACGGTCACACTGTTTTTTCTAGCGCTTTGAAATGTCATCCATTGTGCAAAAATACTTGTTCCAGGAAAAGGTAAATCTTGATGATACAAAATTTGATCTAGATCCTTTAAAAATTGTTCAAATGACGGGTGATTTTTATGAGATATTAGTTTTTTTGATGTAACAAGCTCATCAATGTAAAAACTTTCATCCACTTTATCATTAGGAAAAACAGCACTAAATGTGTTTATTTCCATATCTGGTTTTAATTTTCTTATGACCGAAACGATAGAAGAACTATCTAATCCCCCTGATAAACAAGCGCCTACAGCAACATCTGAACGAAGACGTAAATTTATAGAGCTTTCAAACAATTCCATAAAATTTTTACAGGCTTGATTATCGGTTAATTTTAGCTCATCTATACGGTCACTAATATTGTACCACTGAGATACATAAAAAGTACCCCTTTCTAAGGTTGCTAAATGACCTGGTAATATTTGAAAAACATTTTTATAGAGCGTTTCATGGCTATGATCACAATAACCTTGGCTTTTATAAAATGAGGCCAGCTCTTGATTAAGGTAAGACTTCCAGTTAGGAAAATGCTTAAACTGCTTAATCTCAGAGGCAAAAGCAATTTTATCACCCTGCCGATAATAATATAAAGGCTTCACACCAAAACGATCGCGTGCTGCAAACGCTTTTTTATGCTTGTCATCCCAAATAACAAAAGAAAACATGCCATTAAATTTATTCAAGCAATCTGGTCCCCAGTGGAGATAGCTTTTAAGCAAAACTTCCGTATCTGTCTGCGTTATAAAAATATAGCCAGCTTCTTTTAGTTCTTCTCTCATCTCTAAATAATTATAGATTTCGCCATTATAAGTCACCCAATAGCGTCCATCTTCAGACATCATAGGCTGATGCCCATCGTCGCTTAAATCAACAATAGCCAGGCGCCGATGCGCCATGACTACAGGACCTTGAGGCGAAGTAAATTCATTCCACCCCCGTCCATCCGGGCCACGATGTTTAACACTATCGATGACAGCTGAGGGTAAGTTTTCAAAACCTATGGAGAAAAAGATGCCGCACATTTTATTTTACGAATACTCTTATCATGAAACGTTGAAATGAATTTTCAGCTGCATCAAGAAGTTTTTCTTTATGGTTAGGATGTGGAAAGAGTTCTTTCGGGGCGTTACCTGAAAGTACAGAGTTTAATTGTATTACAAATTCTTTAGAGCTATAATAGCTCTTATAAGCTTCAAAAGATTTACTTTTGTATTTTTGTTGATTAGTGCTTAATAGAATTTTTTTAAGTTCTTCGGCTAATTGAGAAGCATTTTTTATGAAGGGCAACATAGGGATGTTCCAATTACAATTTTCATAGCTAGGGGCAACTCCTCCAAAAACTATACAGGAATGAGCCATAGCTTCCATTGCAAGTCTTCCAGGCCATAAACCTGGTTGATCAATAACTATATCTACTTTCTTCAAAATTTCGATAACTTCATTGTTAGGTTTATTTTCTAGCAATAAAAAATTAAAATTGATCTTTTGATCGCGCAATATTTCTATCGCATCCAAAACAACTTGTGTTCCCTTAATTTCTCGATGGCTTGGCGCATGAGCTATCACAGGTATATCATTGTTTTTTTTATTATCGGGTTCTAAAAAATCTTTCTGACAAACTCTAAAATGATAGGCACCTCTATCTAAAAAAGTTTCGATATCCATTAATGTGTAGATTGGAATATTTAAATAATTTGGAAATTTTTGATAAAACAGTTTCTGAATAAAAATAAGGTTTGAAAATGCTTCTTTTTGATCAGGAAAACTATACTTAACTCCTTGTATTTCCATTAATTTATTATGAATAGGTCTGTAGCGAACATCATCGCCACAATGGAAAAGAACCACTTTTTTTTTCAACATTTTCAAAAGAATGAGATCTAAATTCGAAGTAAGAAAAGTACGATTCCAAAAGAATATAAAATATTCTTTTTCATACAAAAATTTATGCAGATAAAAAATAGTTTTATAGAAAGTATAGTATTTTTTTAAGTTTAGGTAGCTATTTAGCCATTTTGGTATTTGTATGATATAATCGTAGGCATGTTCTTTATCAAAATGACCAACTATTGCCATAGACGTTACATCATCAAAACCACATGAATTAAGAGCAAACTTTGTGGAATGAATATTTTCGCATACTTCTTGAATACCAACGAAATATCCGCCTGATTTTGGGCGCAAAAACGAGTAAATAGATAATAAAATTAACATATAAATAACACTAAGGAGGACGAGAAAAAGATTGTTTATTCCATGATGAATTAACAAAATACTTCTCCAAATAAATCTTAGGCTACGCATTTGTGAAATATTCTTTAAGCTTTGAGTGAAGAATAAACGCATTTGAGATCAAATGTTTGGGGACATACAACTGTCTCGCCTATTTTTTTTGCTGGTACTCCAGCAAGTATAGAATTACTCGGAAATGATTTAGTAACTACTGCCCCAGCACACACAATAGATTCATTTCCAATAACTACCCCTTTTGTAATTACAGCATGAGTTCCAATGAAACAACGGTCACCTATAGTAGTGGGAGAATAAGTATATTTGCTTTTTCCTCCAGTTAAAGCCCAGGCTACGGTATCATGAGATAATAATTGTGCTCCACTTGCAATAGAACAAAATTCTCCTATGAATAAGCCTCCAGTACCATCTAAATTTACATAAGAACCTATCCAAGTATTGTTGCCTATATTAACATCACCACAAATAGTCACAGAATTATATATAGTAACATTGCTTTCGTTTGCCCAAAATTGTCCTCTTTCCTTCCAATCACAAAGATCTTCAAAAAATGGATTAATTCTTTTATATTTTTTGTATGTTTGTTGACGCAGCTTTTTTTGCAAACTGCAAAGCGTATTCATCAAAGCCATTTCAGACGGATCTAGATCCATGATAACTCTCCTTCAAAATCTTGTGCTGGAGAATTTTGCATAGCACAGATAGCTGATTCACGTATATCATGTCCAGCAAGTCTTGCTCTAGCCATTGCTTCTCCAACTTTTAAGCCTGCCGCAAAAAGATCCATCACGGGTAAGGCGCCTAAATGATAAGATTGATAAGTCATATAACCAAATGATTCTATTTTTCTTGGGTAATAATGAAGTTTTGAATTTACCAAAGAATCAATGTTAATATTCCCACAAGATATTGCAATTTTTATATTAGGATTAAGATCATACAACTCCCAAAAACTAACCCCAAAAGCATTACTCATAATTTCTTCTGGAAATAAGTGTTCTGCAAATAAAATACCATCTATTTGTGCCGCATTTTCAATAATATAAGATTTTAATTTTGAATAATGATTACCACCTAAAGAGGGAAATAAGCTACTAAACCAAATAACCTCGCCACCTAAATTTTCAATAGCCCTTTTGATTGGGGAGCACAGCGTATCAGTGGAGCCAAGTAGAATAATTTTATTACCTGCGATTTCTAATCCAGCTTCAAATAATAACTTAAGCCCAAACGCTGCACCATAATTACGCATATCACATGGTGGATGAGATTCATTAGTGCCCATTACTAGGATTTCATTTTGTTTGCATGCAGCAATATCTAGATAGCCATCATGAAATTCCCAAGTTTCCCACATCAAAGGAATTACCGCAGTGCTCTTTAATAAGTTTATTTGATCTTTAGTAATCGGGCGTAAATGACCCGAATTTGTAATTATATCAGCACTAGAGTAATCCAAATCATCCAAATTATCTTTTACAAAGATACGATCTTCGAATTGAAATTTCTTTGCTAATTCAATAGTATCAGCTATTACATTTTCAGCTTTTGCAAAATGAGAGTGTGTGGTTTTACAAATTACTTTTTTAGCATTTGCTGCTAAAGCAATGAATGGATTAAGCGCATAAGGTCCAGATGCGGCCTCTGTCAAAATTACTAAATTTGTCAGATCTATATCGTATTTTTCTATAAGCTTATTTATTTTTGAATTCATAACTACTTTTTACGCACAATGTAAGAAAGACCAGAGTCGTCTTCATATTCTTTTGCTACCTCAAAGTTACAACCACATTCTTCAGGATTAAACCAAGTACGCACTTCTTCTTTCGTGTGCCTACTGCAGTTTTTAGGTGAATACCAATCAAAATTAGTTAAATTCATTTGATCTAAAGTCCAGTCATTTTTATAAAAACATTTAAATATGTAATAAAAAAACAATCTTTGTATATCGATTTTTCCTGCTGGTATGCCTAGAAAATCTATAGAATCTTCAATATCTACCATAATATTTAAATCACCAAGAGTTCTTCCAAATTTTGTTAAAGGGATTAAAGCCTTAAATTTTTCTTCAGAATTGAGATTATTCAAGTAATCACGTATAAAATCATCGGTAAATTCTCTAATAGGCGCTTTCTTTTTGTAAACATAAAAAATAAATATTCCATCTTTACGCAAAAGTTTTTGTATATTTTGAAAAGAACTTTTTGCATTATCTGTGTGGTGCAACACTCCTTCAGAAAAAATAACATCTACGCTATTTGGTTTAATAGGGACGGAATTAAGATCAGATTGAATAAAAACAGCATTTGTAATATGTTTTTCGGAAAATCTTTCTTTAGCTACCCTTACAGCAGAAGAAACGTCATTTCCAATATAAAAATTTTTATTTAATAAATTACCAAAATATGCAACAGAAGATTGTCCACCACCGCAGCCTGCATCCAAAATGATTTTTCCTTCTCCAATAAAATCAGGCTTACCAAAGCGTTCTATTAACCATGAAGAAACTTGTACTTGAGCATTTGCTTGATCAAAAAGATCTCTTCTAGACCATTGATACCCAAAAGATTCTTTAGTTTGTGTCTGGCTTTCAGATAGTTCTGTATCAAAAACAGTTACAAGATTGCGCTCAATTGCATGCTTATCTTCTACATAAATATTAGAGAACCAAGTTGGTAAATTTTTTATTTGATCAGACATTTTAAATAGTCTCCATTTAATTAAAATTTAAAAATTCTTTTATTAGTCCAGTTTCTATTTGGTTTTTCGAAACAGCGTCAACTAAATTCATAAAAACATCAGATATGCCATTATATTGAAATTTATCTAACTCTATATTTGACTTAATGGCATCGTAATGCTCCATCGAGATAGTATTATGGAATATATGAACTGGATGGAACAAATAAACCTTGCATCCGTTTGAATTGATTAATGTTTCTGGCTCTAGCTTTTGCTTTCCAAGTAAATAATAATCATCAGCCCAAAAAAAAGGTACTCTTGCAAGGCAACCACTGGGTGTGTAAAGTTCGAATGGCTGAATATTCTCTATGCCTGGCATACAGATTGAACTATCAATAATTCTCGAGCCAAAATATTTATTTAATAAATCGTATAACTTACCATGTTGGTAAACACAATGAGTGCGAATAGATACGGCTTGCGGAGCTAATTCTTTACAATAATTAAAAATTTCTTCTTCTGTTTTCCCTTGTGTGCTCCCGGGTAGAAAGTTGGGATGTATACCTATCTCAAATAAGCTTGGATAATCTTTTAATTTATCCAATGTAAGGCTATGATGAGTGGCAAAAAAAGTGGCTTTTAGACTTTTCTCTATGCAAATATCAATAATATGATCAACCATGTGATCTGGCGCCCAGTCAACATCAAAGGTTAGAAAAATTTTATTCCTCAATTGCAAGGGCGATACCATCTTTTCCAAATTTATTGCCATTATAAAACATATACTTTTTGCCTTTATGAACGATCACAGCGGGGTAGGCTACAGCTTCATTTTCCCAAGGCTCATCTGAAGGGTGAATGCCCGCAAGGTGATCCATGCGCTCAAACGTATAACCACCATCCGTTGATTCAGCGTATCCTATTCGATAACCTTGCTTGCCGCAATTATAGGAAAACCAGGCTTTATAAAGACCATCTTCATTAATAATCCAGGGACGTGCGATATTAGTTTCACTAGGATAGAAATGTGCAATTGAAACTAATCCTTCTCTTTTCCACTCTATCCCATCTTTTGATTCTGCATATTTAATATGGTAGTGCGATTGATAATCAGCCCCATCAAAAGTCCATTTAAAGCAAGAAACATACCACATGCGATAAATTCCACTTTCTTTGATCACATATGGCCCAGTGATATTGCATGGATCGTACTGTGATACGCTTAAAATTGGAGCCACTGAAAACTTAGTCAGATTTTTAAAATCTTGACTCATAGCAGCTAAACCAATACCTGTATGATAAAGAGGCAGCTTTCCTTGAGTAAAACCTATAGTATAGATAAAATAATTACCATCTATATTTTCCACTACAGAAGATGGATAAATTCCATGCTGGTCAAAGCAGCCCAATTCACCTAGTTTTAGCCGTGGTAAAGATTCATAGTTTATTACCTTTAAAGTTTCCATATCAAAATCAAAGCTGAAAGTTTGAGTGAGATTATCTTCATTTCTGGAGCCATAGAAAAATCTATATATATTCTCTGATATTTTAACAGGAGTTGGATGTTGACAATGAGATACAGAATAACTGGTATTCGCAGGCGATACTATCAGGCCCATTTTCTTCCATTTCTGCACTTGTACTATCCTCTCTTTTTCCAAACATAACCTTTTAGATGCCCGATATTTTCAAAATCAGGTATTTTTTTTGCTATTTTAAAAGCTACATCATTTAATTTATGATCATATCTAGGCTTTTCAGGTGCAACAAAAAGTGGCTGCAATATTCTGGTTAAAAAATAATACATGCCAAAAGAATGCACCTTTACAAGATCAAATTGCGGTGTCATAAATTCTTTTAATTCTTTTTCTGAGAATAAAAGGCGATCGTAATCACCACATCCACCTTCAGATACTTCACTTAACCCGAACATCTTTCTAAAATTATTCAGAATTGCTAAGCCTTCTATTGTAGCTTCAAACATGACATACAAACCATTTGGCTGCAAAACTCTTGCAATTTCTGAAAGAGCTTGTTTTTGAGTTTCAAAATTCAATAAAGCAATTAATACTCGATGAGTTGTTACAACATCAAAATTTTCAGATTCAAAAGATAAATCAAGGGCAGAACCTTGATAAAAATTAATTCTATCGCGTAAATCGTTAAATTGTGAAGTGAGGGTTTTCTGTGCAAAATCAACCATACTTTGAGCAAAATCAACGCCTGTAACATTAGCTGCAATTTTGGCATATTCAAAACAGGCGACTCCTGGCCCAGAGCCAACATCTAACACTTTGGAATTCGAAGTTAAATACTGGGTAGCACAATCTATTTCTAAATTGCGCAAATTATAATCAAAAGCTGTAACTGTATTGTCTTCTTGAGAACCAACCTTCTCATAGTGCTCATGAAGTTTTTTTTCTCTTTCTAACACACTCATAATTTACATTTACCTCAAAAAATATTCTGAATTTTTATCTAAAATAATACCTTTGGGTGCGGTAATTACTTGGTTATCTAAGATTTTTTTCGTAACCAAAGCACCAGCAGCAATTAAAGATTTTTTGCCTGTTATTGTGCCATCAACAATAGTAGAATTAACTCCAAAGAAATTTTGCTCTCCAATATTGCAAAACCCTGAAATGACTACGTGAGAGGTTAAAAACGAATAACTGCCTATATTAGAATGATGACCAATATGGTTACCGCTCCACATTATTACGCCATCACCAATTGAAACAAAAGGCTGTATATTGTTATTTTCAAAAACAAATACGTTATCACCAACTGCATTATTTTTGTTCCAAAAAGTTGCTTTAGAAGAAATATATGATAATAGTTTATAACCCTTAGCGCGTGCCTGTTCACAAAAATTTTTACGCAATGAATTCATTTGGCGATAACCAATTGCCACAAACATTTCATAGTGCTTTGGAGGAAAATGACTTTCGACAGTTTCAAAATTGACTAATGGTCTATCACAAAAAGAATCACTGTCAGGATTTTCTGAACAGAATGCAACCACTTCATAGGCACTATCACAAGTTAAATAAAAATCAACAAGTTCTGCTAAAGTGCCAGTTCCAAAAATTACGGCTTTTTTTTTCATTGTGTCATTACCTGCTTATTAAAATTAAAAACATAAAAATCTGGATAAAGCTCCAAAATTTCCTCAGGTGATTTATCTAAAATTCCTTGTTTTTTAATATAAGTATAGTATTGATATGGGTAATCTGCAGATCCCATTTGCTTTTTAAAACGATAAACACCTTTTTGGGTAAGCCATGTTCCACCCCAATTAAACCATTTAAAGTTATGCTTCATTGCATCAAGAAGAGCATGATATAGAATTAACGACATTGGCTGATGAATACGTTCTTGTTCTAACACAACCGGAGTAAAGTATTCAGCTGTTTTATTAAAATAAAACATTAATAGCCCGGCAACAGGGCGATTTTCTCGATAAGCTATAAAAATTTTAAAATCTTCTCTAGGCTCAAAATATTTATGAATTTTAGAAAAAAAGTCATCTGTTTTAAATTTTCTATTATGCTTTTTCATCTCATTTTGATGAACTGATCTGATAAAATCAATTTGAAAGTTATCTTCAATAACCGTTACTTCATGTTTTTGTGCTCGCCTAATCTCATTCCTACGATTACCATCAATTATTTTAAAAATAGCTTCTTCATGATTTTTATACCCACCTATAGAAGTCAGCTGACCTATTCTTTGATCTTTCATATTGTGAGCTGGGGGAGTTCCAAGCAAATTAAGGGGATTTTCAACGACCGTTGCGCTAGATACATTACTAGACGCAATGAATCGATTATATTCATTAAACAGTGCTTGAGTAAAAATAGTATTATTTGAAATTACACCTCCATTACTACCATAATAAGGTAATGAATTGACAACTTTTCCTAAAGGTCCATCTTTTATCATTAAAGGCAATGCCGCAACAATTTTGCCGTTTTCATAAGCTAGTAAATACCTAGATTCGCAACCTAATAGATCTTCTAAAAAATCTTTATATCTGGTTGAGTGATAAAAAAGAGAATGCTCATTTGAAAGTAAAAATTCTTCGTACTCTGCATAACGAAATTTATCTAGTATTTCTATTTTCACTATTGAAAGACCCTTTTCAAATACAACAAAGACCAAATAGCCAATCGATTATTATTCTCGCCAGACGCATGCTCTGTGAAAATTTTATTAACTATACTCTGATCAAAGACGGCAGAAACATCAGATAATTCTTTTCGCACATATTCTATACTTTCCCCCCTGAACCAAGAAGCATCAGGAGATGAAAAGCCTTGCTTTTTATTTTCTGTCACTTGCTTGTCCAGATTCTTTGAAAGTGTTTGACGCAACAAATACTTACCATCTTTGTTAGCACCTATTTTACTCGCCAGATCATTCTCGTCAACTTTAGTGGAATGATTTTTGATCTTCAGGTGCATTGGAACCTGCATCGAAAAATCAACTAAATCATTATCTAAAAATGGAACGCGGGTTTCTAAGCTATGCGCCATGCTCAGTTTATCTTCGACTACAAGCAACCCATGAAGAAAGGTCTTTGCTTCTAAATACAGACTTGCGTTTAAAGATTCATCAGGAGTTAAATAATCTTTTTTGATATATTTAAAAATGTCAGAAAAAATATCCTTTGTCCAAACATGCTTAACCTCTTCCCAAATAGGTGCAAGCAAATCCTTAAGAAGCGCATTTGGAATAAGACGTTGCCATTTTAAATAATAAGCATCAATAAAAGCATCAAAACCTATATCCTTATCTGTATAAAAATAGCGCCACGAGTAGCCTCCAAAAAGCTCATCTCCACCACATCCTGACAAAACAACTTTACCAAATTTGCTAGCAAGCTTTGCCGCATAATAATTGGGATAGCTTTGACCTACTCTTGGCTCTTCCAGGTGATAAACGTATTTATCCATGCACCGCTCCATATCACCCGCTTTAAGAACCATTTCATAATGTTCAGTTTTCGCGAGATACGAGATATGCTCCGCCTTTGCGCGTTCATCAAAAGATAATTCTAATCCACTCGCAGAACTTAGATCAAAACCAATGGTAAAGGTTTTCATGCTGGGTAAGAATTGTGAGGCAACCATGGTGATAGCCCCAGAATCAATGCCACCGCTTAAGTAGGCATTAAGATGTACATCACTTATAAGCTGGCGCTGAACAGCTTGTTTAAAGAGACGATCAGTTTCTTGGGTTGCCTCTTCTTCAGAGATTTTTAAATCTCCAGAAAAATTAAAATCCCAGTACTGACATATATCAAACCTACCATTTTGGTGAACATGGGCATAATGTCCAGGCATTAACATATGGATATCTTTAAAAAGAGTTCTGTGTGTAAAGAAGTTTTGAAATGTTAGATATTCCACTAAGCCTTCTTTATCAATTGACTTTTTATACAAGCCAGAGGCTTCGATTCCTTTAACCTCTGATGCAAAAATAAAATGCTTATCATCCTTATAATAATAAAGGGGCTTTACACCAAAGCGATCTCGCGCAATAAATAGCTTTTTTTCTTTTTTGTCCCAAATAGCAAATGCAAACATGCCATTAAATTTATGAACGCACTTTTCTTGCCACTGCGCATAGGCTTTAAGAATAACCTCCGTATCGGTATTAGAATGAAAATGATATCCAAGAGCCTCTAGCTCTATGCGGATTTCTTTAAAGTTATAAACTTCACCATTATAAGAAATTATATATCGACCATCACTGGTTTGCATGGGTTGATGGCCTGCAGGACTTAAGTCAATGATCGCAAGTCTTCTATGTCCAAGCCCAATGAATTCATCAATGTATTGCCCCTCACCATCAGGGCCGCGATGGATAAGGCTATCCGTCATTGCCTTAATTTGATTATGGGCAACGGATTGCCGATTAAAATTGACAATGCCTGCTATTCCGCACATGTTAAATTGCTTTTAAAGCCTCAATAACATAATCAAAATCTTCCTTCACCATCTTGTTGTGAAGCGGGATGGCCATCGTATTTTCATCACAAGCTTTAGCTCCTGGAAAATCATCAGGATGAATGCCATATTTATCTTTATAAAAAGTCAACATGTGAATCGCATGAGTGCCCGGCCTTGTTGCAATACCCTTTGCTTGAAGAATATCCATAATGTCATTACGTGGCATCGGAGCTTTATGAGGATCCACATAACACACATACGCTTGCCATGCATGCTGGGTAATATCTTTGGATACCTGTTGGGGTTTTAACCACTCAATATTTTGTAATTGTTCATTATAATACTCAGCCCAAACTTGCCTTTCCCCGATAAATTGATGCAATTTAGAGAGTTGGACCAGCCCAACAGCTGCTTGAAGGTCTGTCATTCTATAATTAAACCCCATCATTTTAAAATCAGGCAATATATAGGGTTTGAGACTATTATGACGTGCTTCTTCAGAAATTTCGGCTCCGTGATTACGCATAATATCAGCTAGTCTGTTAAGCTCATTATCATTGGTCGTAACCATCCCACCTTCACCTGTTGTAATGGATTTTCGTGGATGAAATGAGAATGCAGCCATATCTCCAAGAGAACCAGCCATACGCACCTTATATGAAGCACCCGCAGCACAAGCAGCATCTTCTAAAATCTTAACATGGGGCGGAATAACCGAACGGATTGCATCGATATCAGCGCATAAACCAAAAAGATGCACAGGTATGATGGCTTTTGTACGCACTGTAATTTTTGCAGCGATATCCTCAACCTTAATATTAAAAGTATTAGTGTCTACATCACAAAAAACAGGCGTTGCACCACAATATAAAACAACATTGGCTGTTGCTACCCAGGTAAAAGCTGGTACAATCACTTCATCTCCAGGCCCTACGCCCATAGCAGCGAGCGCCAAATGAAGACCAGTTGTACAGGATGTTACTGCCAAAGCATGATTAACGTTATGCAGTGTTGCAAATTCTTTTTCAAATTGAGAAACTTTTGGTCCTTGTGTAAGCCAGCCACTAAGCAAGGGCTCACGCACTGCTTGCCACTCTTCATCTGTTAATGCAGGAATGGCTATAGGGATTTTTTTTAATTTTTCTACAGCTTGTGTCATCAGGCCACCTTCGCTCTTCTCATGTCAACTTGATCAATATGTTTTTTGCGCCATTCAATAAGCTGCTTTAAACCTTCTTCTAAGGCAACACTTGCTTTGAAGCCAATTTGATCGATGGCTTTCTTTGGGCACCCTATACGATTTTTTACGAATGTAAGTCCAGCGGGCTCATATTGAACAGAAAGATTTGATCCTGTAATTTTTAAAATGATTTCAGCGAGTTCTTTAATCGATGTACGAATTCCAGTACCTACGTTATAAAATTCATCCACAGCATCTGCTTTCATGGCACACACATTGGCTTTGGCACAATCGCCTACATAAACAAAGTCATAAGCCTGAGAACCATCCCCATACAGTGTTGGCGCAATTCCTTTATCTAAATTATCCAGCATTTTCATAATCACGGCGATATACGCACCACGATAGTCTTGGCGAGGACCATACACATTCATGTAACGAAGACCAACAAAAGGTAGCTTGTAGCGATGATAATAAGCGCGCGCCATGGCTTCGCCTGCAATCTTGGTGGCCCCATAAAAATTAGTATTATTGAAAGGATGATCTTCATCCATCAGCTCACGCACTGCATCTCCATAAACAGACGCGGAAGACGAATAAACAAGCCTTTTAACGCCCTGGGCAACACATGCATCTAAAATGTTAAACGTACCTTCTACATTCACATTAAACGCAGACCTTGGGAATTCGTGACATTGCAAAAGCCATAACGCTGCAAAATGGAAAACGCCATCAGCCCCTTTAAACGCTTCATTCAGAATATCTGTTTGGCAAATATCACCACCAATTTCAAAAACACGAACGCGCGGATCTTTAAGTGCATTTTCTATGTTGCCATAAGTACCACGAGCAAAATTATCATAAATAATGAGTTCTTTAATATCTTCTTTTAAGAGTTCATCAACCGTATGAGAGCCAATAAGCCCAGCACCACCTACGACAACAAGTTTTTTACCAATTAAATTCATAACTTATATCCTCAATTAAATGCATCTTGTCAGTTCATGTAATATTTCATTTCAATCAAATTGCTTAATGGATCGACCATAAAAAAACTAAAGTGCCACCCATGCTGTTCTTTATATCGATCAAAAAGGTCTTCAAAAAATGGGGCACCTGTATCCTTGCATTTTTTGTAAGTTGCATCGAAATCTTCTTTTTTATCAAAAATAACTCTATAATGACGAGGGCACATTGCAACTTCTTTAGAGACACCCTCTGGGTTTAGATGCGTTACAACCTGATGGCCAAAAAAATTGAAAATGACATAATGGCCATATTCACGTCCTATAGTTGTCCCAACAGATTTTGTATAAAATTCTTTTGATTGATTAAGATCGTGCGTTGGAATCGCAAGATGAAAAATTGTGATATCTGAATCATCCATTTAATCGAGTTTATAACTGTAAAAGCCTCATTCTCTCCCACATACCCACTCATGGGCAAACTCAGCACGCATTCGGATAAGTTTTCACAAATGGGCAACGCAGAACCTGTTGCGGTGGGATAATGTTTATAAGCCGTTTGTAAATGCAGGGGTTTGACGTAATAAACCATTGTCAGGAGCCAACCTCTTTCAGATTAGACATCAGCTTTGAACGGTCTATGTGTTCAGTCAGCAAAACAGTATACTGCGCCCAAGCGGAGGTGGCCCCATCAATGACTTTTGGAACGTTGACCATATCTTTTAACGCGTCATTATAAGTATCCGCTGTTTTTTGGCGAGGGATCAATTCATCAGGAAATATTTTGAGTTTCTCAATTAAAATAGCTGCTTGAATAGTATCGAGCCTGCCGTTCATGCCAATGCGCACGTTGTCGTACTTATCAGATCCTTGCCCATATACGCGTAAAGATTTAATAACAGCTGCCAGGCCCTCACCGTTGGTAAATATTTCACCGCCATCACCGTAGCAACCAAGAGGTTTCGCCGGGAAAAAGTTTGTTGTACTATGTCGCCAATATTGCCAACTTTATGGCCTTTGTAAGAAGCGCCAAAACTTTGGCCTCCATCGGCCATAACCCAAAGACCATATTCATCAGCGATCGCTTGAATGGCATTGTAATCAGCAGGCTGGCCAAAAAAATCCACGGGGATAATATCTGCAGGCTTTAGCCCTAATTTTTTAGCTTGATTAATTCCCTGATCAAGGCTTTTTGGATCCATATTATAGGTATCTTCTAGATAATCAATGAATACAAGCGTTGCACCGACCCAGAATACAACTTCGGCAGTGGCCGCAAAAGTGAATGATGGTACGAAGATAGCATCACCAGGACCTACATTTTTGGCCATGAGCCCAAGCCCTAAAGCATCCATTCCATTAGCGCATGATATGGCGTGTTTCACACCACAAAATTTAACCGACCGCTTTTAATAACGGGGACAACTTCACCTACTATCTTATCTTCAATGTATGGCTTGGGTAGATTGATTTTACGCATTTTTCAATTTATTTCTTATCGAAGACATAGATTTTCATGTAGCGCTGCGCTAATTGTGATTTTGAGTCAATCAACTGCATAGGCTGGATCATCTCAGGCTGTTTTAAGATGACTCGCATTTTTCTGTATTTCTTTCAAATTTTCTTCCATAATTTCGTAGCGACGGCCTTCCCTTGGGCATACGAGATCATTCCCTAACTTTTCACCCGCATGGCTCACCCAACCAATTTGCTTAGCAGGATTCCCAGCCATTATCGTATGAGGCTTTACGTCTTTTGTAATCACAGCGCCAGCGCCAATCAAGCTATAGGCGCCTAATTTATTGCCACAGATAATGGTAGCATTTGCACCAATTGTCACACCTTTTTCCACAAGGGTGGGGCGAAATTCATCCTTGCGTTCAACCTCAGCGCGGGGATTATGAACATTTGTAAACACACAACTGGGCCCACAAAAAACACCATCTTCTAAAGTAACACCTTTATAAAGGCTGACATTGTTTTGAATTTTGCAGCGATTACCTATGACTACATCAGGGCCAATCATCACATTTTGGCCAATGACACAATCCTCGCCGATTTTAGTGCCCTTAATAATATGTGAGAAATGCCAAATTTTTGTGCCTCGCCCGATGTCACAACCGCCGTCCACAAGGGCCGTTTCATGGGTATAATAGGGGTTGACTTGAGCCTTCAAGGAAACAGTTTGATGGGTGTGAAGGGATTGTTGAGCGGCATCAAGAACTTGCAAAACACGAAGCCCCTCAGCGCCATCGGTACGCGGTACATTATTTTGTGTAATACAATCAATAAAATGCTGGCACTCGATTTTCAAAGGCTCTGACACTTCCAAAGGCACATGGATCACATCAGCTTTTTCGGGCTGAGGCAACCCATCAACCCAGGTGACTTGATGCGGATAAAGCTTGAGTTTTTCTCCCCATGGCAGGCCATCATCAAAAACTGCCATGCCACGATCACCCACAACCACAAGCTTTTGCTCTTTATAGGGATGAAGCCATGATACAAAAATATGGGCCTCAATACCGCTTTTGAAACTCATATGGGTTGTGGTCACATCATGGATCCGAGGATTTAAATGGCAGGCGCCTGTTGCATAAATTGATTCGGGTAAATCACCCGCAAGAGCCAAAATCATGGAAATATCGTGGGGTGCAAAACTCCACAAAATATTTTCCTCATTGCGGAATTTTCCAAGGTTAAGACGATTAGAATAGATATATTGAAGGCGACCTAAGTTGCCTTTTTTAATAAGCGTTTTAAGCTCTAAAAAAGCTGGATGGTATTGAAGTAAATGCCCCACCATAAGCTTTTTACCCCCTTGCAGAGAAAGATCGCAAAGTTTTTTAGCCTCTTCTACTTTCAAGGACAGAGGTTTCTCCACAAATACATGTTTACCCGCATTAAGGGATCGTTGTGTCAATTCAAAGTGTTGCGCTGCCGGCGCTGCAATCACCACAGCATCACAATCACTTTTAATCACTTCTTCAAAGCTATGATGGGAGATACCATAGGTTTGGGCTGCTTGACTCGCTAACTCTTGGTTGGCGTCACACACAGAATGTAGAACACCAAGTTCTGCAAAGTTACGCACCAGGTTTTTCCCCCAGTAGCCACAGCCAACGATAGAGATTTTAGGATTAGAATTAAGCATGTTTTCGCACTTTATTTTGAAGAGAGTTATAATCCGTCACGTTTCTAACGCAGCCCTTATCCATGACCACAATCCGATTGCAATCTTTTAGGGTTGTGAGGCGGTGAGCGATCATAATGACGGTGCGATCTTTGCTTACGGCATTGATGGTTTCCATCAAACGTGCTTCGGTATCATTATCTAGCGCTGAGGTGGCTTCATCAAAGATAAGAACTTCAGGACTGCGATAAAGGGCGCGGGCGATGGCAATGCGTTGACGTTCCCCGCCCGATAGGCGAATACCACGCTCCCCCACAATTGTCATTACGCCCTCTGAGAGGGTATCAATAAATTTACGAAGCTGGGCGGCATCAATGGCTAAATTCAATCGATTGAGATCAATATCCTTTTCACCAAAGGCAATATTTTTTTCAATTGTGTCATCGGTAAGATAAATACTTTGGGGCACATAGCCAATTTTTTGATGCCACTGATAAGAATGAACAGGATACTGTCCGTCTACTAAAATTGAACCTTGGTAAGGTTTTAAAAGACCAAGAATAAGATCAACGAGCGTTGATTTTCCAGAACCTGTTTCACCCACAATACCAATACATTCGCCTTTTTTAATCTGTAAAGAGACATGACTCAATGCATCGTGTTCTGTATTCAGATATTTAAAAGACAGATCTTTTATTTCAATATGCTGATTAAATTGAAAATCTGATACACTAACATAGTTTTCTTTGGCAGCCAGTACTGTGTACTCTTGATGCACCCGCTCGATGGAAGGAATGACGGATTTGAAAACATTGAGCTGATTTATAATCCGGTTGAGTCCTGGCATGAGGCGAAACCCAGCATAAAGATATCCGCCTAATATTCCGATCATCTGAGAAGGCGCTTCTTGATCTAAACATAAATAGGCAATGGTTGTGACAAATAATCCCACAAATAAAATTTCAATGACCATCCTCGGCAATGCATTGAGAGATGTTTGAATGGCTTGAATGCCTGCTTTTTTCCGCGCATGAACTTGATAGGCTTCTATAAATGATTCCCTTTTTCCTAGGAGAATGATTTCTTTAAAAGCATGAAAAAACTGCATCAAATTCTGACCACTATATAATGCGGTCTCCTGAAGCTTTTGCCCAAAGCGATAAAATCGCGGAAGTACCACCTTCACAACGCCTACTGAAACAACACCCCCAATGGCAAATATGGTTAAGGCTAAAGATGGGTTCATATAAATGATCATGCCAATAAGAGCAAGGAAAATCACGCCTTCCGATAATATGCTGGCGATGGAAATCATTCCACTTGAAAACATCATTTCAGTATCGCCACCAACTACAGCTATCCCAAAAGAGGAATTTCGCGTCAGATAAAAACCGTAATCCGATCGCGCATAGCGATGAAGAAGTTTGTTTTTAAAATGATAGTTCATTTTTTGAATAGAGAAATTTTGAAAAAATACTTCCGCAGCGGCGATCAAATTTTTGATCAAGTAAACGGCACCCACAATAATGGCGATATAAAAAACAACATGCCCCGGAGATAGATCAGAGGCAAACCCCATTTTACGCAAATATTTTAGTCCCGTCTCTGGTGCATTTAAAACCTGGGCAAACACAACGATAACCGAAGCAGTGACAACTTCCAAAAGCGAAGTTGTTAATGCAAATCCAAAAATGCCAAGCCATTTAAGCTTTTCCTCACGTGTTAGAAGTGCACGCAGCTTTTGGATCGCCGATAGGATAGAGGGAGTTGACACGTTTATTTTATTTCACTATAGCTGCCGCAGTCCGGGTGCGCCCTTTGATTTTCTGGCACCGAGACTGCTTAAAATTTCGAACCTCTTGACCTCAATTCCCTATGGGAATCAAGGCATTTTATCTACGCTGCTTCCACAGCATAAGTGGGGAGAGTCATTTTCATTTCCCTTCCCATAAACGTTAACAATAGTTGAACCCTGGATTTATCATCCATGGACTCAAAAATCGCCATTTGATCCGCAAATGCGCCTTCTACAATGCGTACCTTTTCGCCTTTGACAAAGGTTACAAGGGTGGACACAGGTACGATCCCTTCCCCAATTTCCCCCGCTCGTAAATCATTAATAATGCGCGTTGGAACTTTTGCAGGCTTTAAATTATTACTCATTAATAAATGAGAGACACCACGTGTGCCATTCACACTACGCCACCCATCGACATCCAAATCCATCCCAACAAAAATATAACGGGGAAACAGGGGGGCGAGCTTTTCTTCAACCTTCCGTGCATGACGAACGGTTTTCTTAAACCGCGGCATGTAAACTTCATATCCTTGATCCAGCAAATGTTGCTGAGCCACAATCTCTTTCAACGGCTGAGTATGGGCAACACACCAAGTAACCCCCTCTTCATCTTTCAAGCTTTGAGCGTCGTCATGTGTATTTAATACACTCCTAGCACTCACCAATTGCTTCCTAGTCAAATCGTGAAATCTATCGGGCGCACTCATGATGTCACCTTTGAAATATGCAAAAGATTTAAGCTCAATAAGCGATGATATTCAACCTTACTCTTGATGGCATCGTAGGTGCCTTGGGGATTCATCACATCAGTGATGATCACAGCGTCATATTGTTTAAGATCGACCTTCGTTGAGACAACGTCAATCGTAAAATCACCGCCAGAGGCGACAAGTTTAGCAATATCTGCCAGATCACTTTCGCCAACTAAGGCTATTTTTGACCAGCTTTGACCTTTGCAATGCGCAAAAACCTCTTCACATTGCCCCCGCGCATCCCTAAAAAAGGTCATGGATCGCACCAAATAGTCTTTCACCATATGGCTTTTCTCTTTAAAACCTTCTGGTGTTAAAAAATAGGTAATGCGGCGGGGAGAGACTTGAGATGCCCGAATCCAGCCTTTCGTCACACAGCGCTTCAAATATTGATTCATCAATCCTAATGCAATGTTCAGCTCTCCGGCCAGCCCACGCTGTGTAAAGGATGGATTGCGCTCAATCTCACTCAAGAGATGCACCATCACTTTTTGCTCGGTCTGTTCGCGGGTATCTTGAAAAGCGGCCATTCGGTTTTAAGGTCTGCCAAAAAGTTAACAAAACATGAATCCATGTTCATGAACAAAACTTAGCCTACTTAAAAAACGAAGTCAATCATATCACTCAAAATTTTTTCGAATTTTATTTAAGGGTGCGAAAGCTCTGAGCACGCTCGATGGCTGCAAAATCACGATCAATGCCTAAAAGCCGACAATTGGCCCCATCTAAAATCGCCTTTGCGTAGCCCCCTCCACCAAATGTTGCATCGACATAGATTTCACCCGCACAAGGGGCCAAACAAGCGACGACCTCTGAAAGCAACACAGGGATATGGGAAAAATCAGACATGCATTTGAAATTTTACTATATAGAGAAGCACTTAGTTTAGGATGGTCAACACTCGAAATCAAGATCAAAGAAGAATGCAGAAGATCTTCTCAAAAAAATATTGAGTCTTGCGTTATTTTCGACTAACCTCCCAGGTATCCGATAAGGAGAGGTGGCCGAGTGGTCGAAGGCGCACGATTGGAAATCGTGTATACGTTAACCGCGTATCGAGGGTTCGAATCCCTCTCTCTCCGCCAGGATTTTCTTGGTTTGAATTTTTTCACACAATCTCTACCAGGCATTCACACATGACGCATGTGATTTTTAAGATTATCCATCATGGATCGAGTGAATACACAGCAGCTGTTGCTTTACGCGAGAGTATTTTGCGTAAACCCTTGGGGCTGAGCTTTTTACCCGAAGAACTCGACGCAGAGAAAAATCACATCCACATAGCAGGTTTTGATGGCCTCGAGGTAGTGACCACGGCCGTTCTCGTTCCAGAAAGCCGTGAGTATAAAATGCAACGCGTCGCTGTGACACAAAATCTTCAAGGTCTGGGCATTGGCTCGGAAATACTAAAATTTTGTGAAACCTATGCCAAACAACACGGCATGCTGTCTATTTATTGTCATGCGCGGGATTCAGCTGTGAAGTTTTATTTAAAAAATGGATATGTGCCCGAAGGTGATTATTTTGATGAGGATACCCTCCCACACCTTAAAATGAGAAAGGTGTTATGATAACTATACAGCAAGGAAAATACCGCCACTACAAAGGTCATTTGTATGAGGTAATCGGTACGGCGCGTCACTCTGAAACCCTTGAGGATATGGTGATCTATAAAGCACTTTATGGTGATTTTGGGATATGGGTGCGCCCTCTTAAAATGTTCCTAGAAAACATTGAAGTTGACGGCAAGATTCAGAAAAGATTTGGGTTTGTAGGAGATGAATCTTCAAAGGAAATCGCTATTGATGCATTAAAACCCGACTGCACACTTTTCGAAGCAACTTCAGAGGAAATAGAAATCCTAGAAGATAAGCTTGATAAATTTAATCGAGAACAATTGTCTTTTGTAGGCGATATGGAGATTAAAAAAAATTATATTATCAAGAACAAAACTGGAGATATTGTTGCAGGAATCAGGGGCTGTTTTTATCTAGAGGAATGTCTCTTTATAAGCATGCTTTTTATAGATAAAGACAAGAGAAAACAAGGTTTGGGAAGTATTTTGCTGCAAACTATCGAGGAACAAGCAAGATCAATGAAGATCAGTCTAATTCACCTCAATACCTTTGATTTCCAGGCGAAAGATTTCTATCTAAAACATGGCTATGAGGTATTTGGTGTTTTAGACGACTGTCCTAAAGGCCATAAGCGCTATTATATGAAAAAGGTTTTGGGATGATAAGTAATAGCCCCAAGATATTTAAGCTGAGTTTCGCTATATTCATAACCCTGCTTTCTTTTCTGACAATCTGTCTGGGTACTTGGAAATCACCTGATGTTAACCATTCCGGAGAGACAAATATTCATACATGCATCCATAGCGATGACAGAAAATTGCGTGTCACACTCGATGCCTCAAATTGCAGGCTGGATGTTGATTTTACAGGTTTATTATGAATGATATAGCAAAAACTCAAAACTTAATGATCAGAGAAATTGTGGAGACCGATTTTGAAGCGTTATTCAACTTGCTGCGCAATAAAGAGGTAATGCGCTACTCTGTTCGTGGTCCTTACTCCAAAGAACAAACACAAGACTGGATGTTGTTTACGTTAGACCGTTACAAAAAATATCCGCTTGGGCTGTGGGCGATTACAGAGAAAAATAAGGATATTCCCATAGGCATATGCGGATTTATACCACTGGAAGAGGATGAGACTCAGTACGAAATGAGTTATCGTCTTTTACCTGATTTTCAAGGTAAAGGATTTGCCACTGAAGCTGCCACAGCTCTGAGAGACTACGCTGCAGGCATTGGGATCCATGAATTTATTGCTTTTGTTGATCCAGAGAATAAACCTTCTCTAAGAGTCGCTGAAAAGATTGGCATGAAATTTTTAAAGACTGACACATATAAGGGCATTCCGGTTGTTTTATACACATATGCGCATCCAAAGATCAAAGATGAATCAATGAAGACAAACTTACAGGAGTGAGTTATGACAGGACTTCCTCTCAAACCCTTTTATTTCCTGAGGCACGGCGAAACAGACTGGAATCTTGAGCATAGGGCCATGGGCAGCCAAGACATCCCTCTCAACAATTTAGGTATTTCTCAAGCATTGAATGCAGCAGAATTGCTAAAAAACGAACCTATAACGACGATTGTTAGCTCTCCTTTGCGCAGAGCGCGCAAGACGGCAGATATCATTGCCCAGCACATAAAGACCCCTGTCATAGAATTCACTGAGCTGCAAGAAGCATGCTGGGGCGAAAAAGAAGGCCAACTCAAAGGCAACGGTTTATGGATCAATGATTGGCGAGATGGAGAAGATATCAAAGGGGCTGAGAAATACTCTGACTTTTCATCAAGGATCAAGCGTGGAATAGAAAAATCCTTAGCACATAAAGGCCCCGTTTTAATTGTCTCTCATGGAGGTGTTTATTGGGCCCTCCAAGAAATTTTAGGTCTCCCCATTATTGATCTGGGGAATGCTGAGCCCATTTTTCATCAGCCACCTACACGTCCAACGCATCCATGGGTTATTTATCCTTTATCTGAAGAAAGAAATTTGTATGATTATGAATAATTCTAATATCTCAAATTGTAATTGGAATTCTATTTTATTTGCCGCAAAATAGAAAAAGTTAATTATTTATTTTATATTGCAAAATGGTTAAATTTTTATCATTAATAACGATTATCATTGCACTTTTTGCCAATAGAGCATGTGCATCAGATTCTATGAAACAGTTCCAAGATAATTTAGAAAAAATCACGCATCAATCAACAGCGAACTCGACGGTAGCAATTGTTCGTGGGGGTCAGGTTTTTAAAACGTCATCCAAGCAAGCAAATGATAATACACAATTTTACATAGGTTCAGCCTCTAAACATATGACAGCGTCTATGATGCTTACCACTCTGCATGATAAATATCCAGGCATTCCATTCAAGAGGTTGCTAGGTCAAAAATTAAATGTTTTATTTCCAGACTCTGCTTTGCTGGGAGCCCTAGGCAAGGATTGGGTATCTGAGGTCAGTTTACTTGATTTATTAACCCATAGATCGGGCTTAAGCGATTATTTGGATCGTTACGGCGATGGACTGACCGTGCCGGAAGCGCTCAACAAACCAATCAGTGCGATTGAATTACTTAGGTCAATTTCGTTTGATGCGCGCAAGAAGCATCTCTATTCAAACTCAAATTATTTGCTCGTTGGGAAACTGATTGAAGAAATCAATGGAGATACTTTGGATCATGTATTTGATCGATTCATTAAATTGCCTGCTGGGATGACTTCATCCTTTTGCCCAGTTTCTCACAATTATTTCGCACTCAAATCATCCACTTGCTGCAAACATCTTGCGCCTAATCTAAATGAAAAAGTTTTCCTTGATATGTCAAATGCGATAGGCGCCGGCAGCGTCATTTCTACCAGAGATGATTTGATCAAATGGGGCAATTACTTACTCAAATCATCGCCGAAAGTCATCAGAGATACCATGCTTGAAAATTACGGCACAGATTTAGATGGTGATATAATCAATCTTGGGCTTAACACTCAAATCTCTACCCATTTAGGTGATTTTATAGGCCATCAAGGGGATCTTGATAGCTTTAGTAGCTTCTTTGGATATGCACCTAAAAGCGACACGCTTGTCATTATTTTAAGTAATAATAAGGCTGATAGCAATAATCTGATGGAAAGCTTGATTTCTTGGACATCAGAGCCTGAAGAATTCACATCACTGAATATGCATCAAGAAAAGCTAACCTGGTCTTGGACCAAAAAGCTTATAATCTCTAAAATTGCGGCAAGCTTAACGCAGATCACCCTGAGGCTGAAGCAGCGGGCTATCCCCTTTATGATTTTGACGATATTGGCGTACCCGAAGGTGCTGAGAAAAAATGGCGTCAAGAATCCACAGAAAAGTGGCTACAGAAATTATTGAGCGATGACAAAGATGCCTGCTTGCTGGGTCAAATTGTTTTAGGCGAAATACTGAGCTGCCCTTCAGGCAAACACATAGATAAAATCAACTTCTGTCTTTTAGGTGTCAGCGATTTTGGATGCAACCGACGGTCAACTTTTAAGGATTGATCATGATTTTTTAGCCATCGCAATGAGTCTATACATTTTTGACGATACACTCTACACTAAGCTAAGGACATCCTTTAGTTTCTGAGAGCCCATGCCGCAAAAACTTCCCGAAATCACACTTGCTTTTTGGATTATGAAGATTTGCGCCACAACGCTTGGAGAGACGGCGGGCGATTTACTCTCCATGACCTTCGCCATTGGTTATTTTTTCAGCTCCCTCATCCTGATCAGTTTTTTCGTTATCACCCTCGGGCTCCAACTACTTTCACGCACCTATCACCCTTTTTTATATTGGTCTGTTATTCTCTCCACAAGCACAGCGGGCACAACGATGTCAGATTATATTGATCGCTCCTTAGGACTTGGCTATATGAAAGGTGCCGCTATTCTTTTAACACTCCTTATGAGTGTCCTCGGCCTATGGCGTTATACAACAGGCTCTCTTGCGATTCAAAAAATTAATAATCGTACATCTGAAGTTTTTTACTGGATCGCTATTTTATTCTCGAACACTCTTGGCACAGCCCTTGGTGATTTTTTAGCAGATAGTTCCGGCCTTGGCTTTTTGGGAGGAGCCCTTCTCATCAGCGGAGTTATCACGCTTATCAGTCTTTTTTATTATTATCAAATTTTCTCGCATGTTCTGTTATTTTGGGCGGCGTTTATTCTGACGCGTCCGCTGGGAGCAACCATGGGCGATTTAATGACAAAAACACACGCCCAAGGCGGTTTCAATCTTGGCACAAAAGGATCCTCTTTTGTTTTATTCAGCACACTTCTTATCTTTATTATTTTCAGCCACAGAAAAAGTGCAGCAGCGCGTCTCAAGGACTAAATTTTTTTACATTTTTTACGCTCACACCATTTCCATTCTTGAGTTTGATCGCCAGATCTTGTACTAAAAAACTATTCAATCCTTCGTTATTTAATCTTTATGTCTTACCTCGCCCATCGCATCAGTCTCATTAAGCCCTCGCCCACACTTGCTATTACAGGGAATGCGTCAAAGCGCAAGGCAGCGGGCGAAGATATTATTATTCTTGCAGCCGGTGAACCGGATTTTGACACACCGGATTTCATTAAAAAAGCAGCAACAATGGCCATGGATCAAGGCCTGACGAAATACACCGCCGTCGATGGCATGCCTGCACTCAAAAAAGCTGTGCAGCAGAAATTTTTAGAAGATAATGGCCTGTCCTATGATTTATCAGAGATTTTAGTTGGTGTCGGCGGCAAGCAAGTTATTTTTAATGCACTCCTTGCCACATGCGAAGAAGGTGACGAAGTTCTTATTCCAGCCCCTTACTGGGTGTCTTATCCCGATATTGTTAAACTTTGCGGGGCAACACCGGTTTTTATTGACTGCGCTGAAAAAGATCGTTTTAAGCTCACGCCCGATGCACTCCAAAAAGCACTCACCCCAAAGACGAAATGGCTCATCCTCAATAGTCCCTCAAACCCCACAGGATCTGTTTATACACGTGAAGAGCTCCAAGCTCTTGGTGAAGTCTTAAAAAATCACGATTGTCTTATTCTTTCGGATGATATTTATGAGTATCTGACCTATGAAGGAACTTTTACGAATCTTCCTATGGCATGCCCTGAACTAAAAAATCGCACGCTTGTTGTGAATGGTGTGTCAAAGGCGTATGCCATGACAGGCTGGCGCATTGGTTATGGTGCGGGCCCCAAAGAACTTATTGCCGCTATGACTATGTTGCAATCTCAAAGTACATCCAATGCCTGTTCAATTGCCCAAGCTGCCGCGATCACAGCGCTGACATCACCCCGTGATTTTTTAAGTGAATGGTGCCAAAGTTTTATTGAACGCCGTGATTTTTGCGTGGAAAAACTGAATGGCATCAAAGGACTCAGTTGCCTCAAAGCAGAGGGGGCTTTCTACCTTTATATTAATTGCGCAGGACTTTTAGGTGTCACAATGCCCAATGGCTCTGTGATCACAACAGATACAGATGTTGCGAGTTACCTTTTAGAGTCCTGTGGCGTTGCCGTTGTTCCAGGAAGCGCCTTTGGTCTTTCTCCCTATTTTCGTATCTCCTACGCGACATCCTTGGAGGAGCTTGACAAAGCCTGTACACGTATTCAAAAGGCGATTGAGGCATTGAATTAATCTCCTAAAATGTGCCCTTTTTTATATAATTTGTTAATACTTTTATGTCAAAATGTACGAAGATGTTATTTTGAGAGATAGATCTGTGCGCGATAAAATAGATACTGCGGATGCAAGAATGCTCAAGCGCGACATTGGCATTGCTCTTTTTGTTAAAATGCTTTTGATTGCAGTCCTTATTTTTGGCTGTAAATATATGGCACAGGAAAAAAAAGCTTCCGAAGAAACTGAACGATACCCGATAATAACTGAACTTTCTCAAGAGTAAAGGAGACTCTAACCACATGGATATTGTCGAACTATCAAGGCTTCAATTTGGATTCACAGCGCTCTATCATTTTCTTTTTGTCCCCCTGACACTGGGTTTATCCGTGATTTTGGCTATCATGGAGTCCGTTTTTGTCATGACAAAAAAAACAGTCTGGCGAGATATGACAAAGTTTTGGGGAATTCTTTTTGGGATTAACTTTGCCATGGGTGTCGCCACAGGTGTTCCCCTTGAGTTTCAATTTGGGATGAACTGGTCCTATTACTCCCATTATGTAGGGGATGTTTTTGGCTCACTGCTTGCCATTGAGGGGCTTATGGCTTTTTTCCTCGAAGCAACCCTTGTCGGTGTTTTTTTCTTTGCCTGGGACCGCATCTCGCCGCTTAAACATCTCATCTGCACATGGCTTTTAGCGATTGCCACAAATCTCTCTGCCCTTTGGATTTTGATTGCAAATGCCTGGATGCAAAATCCTGTTGGAGCGCATTTTAATTTAGAGACTATGCGCATGGAGATGACATCCTTCTATGAGGTTTTCTTTAACCCCGTTGCTCAATCAAAATTTGTGCACACCGTTAGTGCAGGGTATGTCACAGGTGCGATGTTTGTCCTTTCTATTAGCGCTTACTATTTGTTGCGTGGTCGCCATATTGATTTTGCCAAAAGATCCATGACCGTAGCGGCAAGCTTTGGTCTGGCCTCTGCCCTTTCTGTTGTTGTTCTGGGCGATGAGAGTGGTTATATGTTGACCGAACATCAGCAAATGAAAATAGCCGCTATTGAAGCTATGTGGGAGACAGAGCCTGCGCCGGCGGGGCTCACTCTTTTTGGTTTTCCTGATCTTTCTGAACATAAAACATATGCGGAGGTTAGAGTTCCATGGGTTTTGGGGCTTATTGCCACACGTAGCTTTAATACAAAAGTCTCTGGCATCAAGGAACTTGTTGAAAAAACAAAAACCCATATTCAAGATGGCCTCAAAGCTTACGAGGCACTGCAGGCGCTAAAATTAGATAAAACAAACACTCAGGCACGTCATACATTTGAAGAATATTCGCAATATTTAGGGTATAGCTTGCTTTTGAAAAAATATAGAAACGATATTCAAAATGCCTCAGAAGAAGAGATCAGCAAGGCCGCAAACTTTACAGTGCCAAATATTGTCCCCTTGTTTTGGTCGTTTCGCATCATGGTCGCCCTTGGGTTTTTCTTTATTGGGCTTTTTGCCGTAGCCTTTTATCGCTCTGCTAAACGCCGTCTCGATACATCTAAAGTGTTTTTACGCATTGCTTTTTTTTCGCTCCCACTCCCCTGGATCGCCGCTGAACTTGGCTGGTTCGTTGCCGAGCACGGGCGCCAACCCTGGAGCATCGAAGGCATTCTCCCTACATTCTTAAGTGCCTCAAAAGTGCAGGCCACCTCTGTTTGGATAAGCCTTGGAGGATTTATTCTCTTTTATACAATTCTTTTGGCGATCGATCTCTTTTTAATGCGCAAATACATAAAAATAGGCCCTAAGCTGACGCAAAACATCCCCATCAAAAAAGGAGTCCTCTAATGCCGCTTCCGATTGACTATGATATTCTACGCCTTATTTGGTGGGTGCTTTTAGGTGTTCTTTTGATCGGTCTTGCCATCATGGATGGTTTTGATTTTGGTGTGGCGACGCTTTTGCCTATTATTGCTAAAAATGACGTCGAGCGCCGTATTGTGATTAATACAGTAGGCCCTTTTTGGGAAGGCAATCAGGTCTGGCTCATCCTTGGTGGAGGGGCTATCTTTGCCGCTTGGCCCGCCATTTATGCGG
>JAKBAR010000050.1 GCA_021808925.1 Pseudomonadota bacterium
GTTCCATAAAAGCGAAAATTCACTTTTTATTCTTTTTGATCTTCTTTGGAGTGTGGACGTTTAGCAAAGATTTTAAGGGCTTTTATGGCAAAATAGTGAAGAAAAAGGCTCAAAAATCTGAAATTTCATGAAGATATTCCGAAAAAATGGTGCGATTATGCTCGAAAAAGGAAAAATACAACTTTTTTCGTGAAAAATCGCTCAAATAATGTGGGAAAAATCAACAGTAGTTGCGAGTTATCCTCAAAAAAGCTCCATAAAAGCGAAAAATTCACTTTTTATTCTTTTTGATCTTCTTTAGAGTGGGGACGTTTAACAGGAATTTTAAGGGTTTTTTTGCAAAATAGTGAAGAAAAAGGCTCAAAAATCTGAAATTTCATGAAGATATTCCGAAAAAATGGTGCGATTATGCTCGAACGAGGCAAAAATACAACTCTTTTCGTGAAAAAATCGCTCAAATAATATGCAAACGGGCATAAAAATGAAAAATTTCGTGTCAAAGCAGAAAAATTATTCCGAAAATCGCATCAATGATACGAAAAAGCTTCAAAACGGTGCAATTGTTGATCAAAATATAAAAAAAACGCTTCTGAGCTTTTTAAAAAAGAAAAAATCGCTTTTTTCATAGGATTCAGCGTATTTTTCCAACAATTTAGCCCCAAAGAGGTAAAACACCACGAAAATCGCCTCAATGATGGTAAAAAAAGTGGTAAAAACCACTTTTTTGGTGAAAAAATCCCTCAAATATGAGGCAATTATCCTCAAAAAAGCTCCATAAAACCTTTATAAAAAGAAAAAACAACAGCTTTTTCACTAAATCAAAGGTTTTTCTGGGAAATAAAGCGGTGTGTTTCATCGGAAAAAGTGACCCTTTTTCACCCATTTTTTCACCAAGTTTTTACATTTTCTACCCCATAAAGGGTATATTTTCATGATTTTCATGCACATTTATTATAAAAAAGGATCAAAATATGCCGAAAAAAGGGTTTTCACCCACAATTATGGTTCAGGGGAAGCAAAAATCCTTCAAAAAGAGAAAAATCACGCAGTTTTCTCGCCTTTTTTCCTGATTTAGTGTTTTTTGATTCTATAGTATCATAAAGACTTAAAAACGAAGAAATGCGCATCTTTATGATGAAAAGCGCTCTAACCATCCCTCAAAACGGGATAATCATAAAACCCCTTGCCCGTTTTCCGCCCCAGTTGACCCGCATTCACATACGTGTAGAGAAGGGGGCACGGGCGGTATTTATCCTCCCCAAGGCGCTCATGGAGATCTTTTAAAATTGCAAGGCATGTGTCAAGGCCAATAAAATCTGCCAATGTCAGCGGGCCCATAGGATGATGCGCCCCAAGGGTCATGGCGCAGTCAATATCTTCCTTGGACGCAATACCGCTCTCAAGAACAAAAATTGCCTCGTTAATCATGGGAATCAAAATACGATTGAGCGCAAAGCCAGGGTAATCCTTAACTGTAATGGCTTTTTTGCCAAGGGTTTCAACAAAACCTATGGTGGTTTCATAGGTCGCGGGATTTGTTTTAAGGCCGCAAATAATCTCCACAAGAGGCATTTTCGGGGCAGGGTTCATAAAATGAATGCCTATAAAATTTTCTTCCAATGCCGTAAAAGAAGCAAGTTCTGTAATAGAATAGCTGGAGGTATTTGAGGCGAGAATCGTTTTAGGATATTTTTCTGTTAGGGCTTTTGTCGTGTGCCAAAAAGCCTTTTTAATATCTTTATTTTCTGCAATGGCCTCAATCACAATGAGTGTTGGCTCAAGACGTAGTTCATGACCAATTGTGAGAGCGTTAAAATGCTCTTTTTCAAGTTTTTTTGAAAGGGTTTCTTTTGCTTTTTCACGTTGAGTCTCACTCATATCCACAAGGTGCACAGGATAACCCGAAGCTAAGCATACTTGCGCAATCCCTGAGCCCATTTGCCCAGCGCCTATAATTTGAATGAGTTTTTCCATGATTTAGACTTTCTCTTTTGCAGGAAGAGGGCCAAGCACACGTGTGACCTCTTCTTTGGTTGTGATGTTTTTCTGTATTTTAAGAAGGCCATCATCCCATAATGTGAAAGGATGTGCCTTTTTCAAAAGACGTGTGGAGGCATTAGAGGCAATAAGATCACGGGTCGTGTCATCCAGGACAAAACACTGACTTAAGCATGTGCGTCCTTTAAATCCACTATGTTGACAGGTATCACACCCAGTACCATTACACAGGCCACATACTGTTCGCACAAGGCGCTGGGAAACCATACAAAGTAAATGATCCGCCAAAAGATCAGCACTAATCCCAAGATTGACAAGACGATGTGTGGCTGAAAACACATCATGCGTGTGGAGCGTCGACAGAACAAGATGCCCTGTCATAGCAGCGCGCAAAGCCATTTTTGCTGTGTCTTCATCGCGGATTTCACCAATCAGAATCACATCTGGATCCTGGCGCAAAAGAGAGCGCACACCTTGTGCAAACGTCATCTGGTTTGTAATTTCTGATTGACGAATTCCTGTAATAGCATATTCAATCGGCTGCTCAAGCGTCATAATATTGCGTGTTTGCGCATCCATCTCCGCGAGCAATGCATAAAGGCTTGTTGTTTTTCCAGAGCCTGTGGGCCCTGTGAATAAAATAAGACCATGATTATGCTGAATGCATTGACGCAATTGCTCCTTGTGGTAATCATTAAAGCCAAGCGCATCAAGACTGAGGAGCGATTTTTTCTTATCAAGAATACGAATGACAATATTTTCCCCATAAACAGTGGGATGCGACGATACGCGAAAATCAATTGTTCGACCGGCAAAGGATTTTTTAAAGCGGCCGCTTTGAGGGCTTCTTTCCTCGGCCACATCCATAGAAGCCAAGACTTTTATATGAGTGCGAAGAGTGGGCCATTGTTCTTTTGGTAAATCGTAAGCTGTTCTTAAAAGACCATCAATACGATAGCGAATTGCAATCGTATTTTCTGTCGGTTGGCAATGAATATCAGACGCACCCTCTCTAAGCGCTTTGATGGTAATCGCTTCAAAATCAATAACAGATTCATGGGAGGGCATTGTGCCAGAAGAGTGTTCATAAAACTCCAAAAGCTCATCCAAAAGTTTTTGAGCAATGTGATAAGGAATAATCTTTGTGTGATAGTGGCGCTGAAGCTGATCAATAAGCAATAAATTCTCAGGGTCCATCATGGCAACATGAAGACCCGCTTCGTCTTTATAAAAAGGACAGGATCCGTGTGTTTTGACGGTGTGGCTGTCAATTTTGATTTCTTTCATGGGGTGAGGGGACCCTGGAAAAACAGGAATCCCTGAATAGGAGGATAAAACACGAAGAAGGTCGTTTTCCTCTAAAAAACCTTGGTCACACAAAATCTGTCCAAGTTTCAGATGAGGTTTTTTTTGCTGAATTTTAAGGGCCGTGCGAAGCTGATCTTCCCTGACAAGGTTAACACTTAAAAGATGTTGGCAAAAACGATCCCTTGACACATTTTATACCCTTGGCAGTGTTTCAAAACAATGCTCAGGCGCAGGCGAGGGAAGAGTCCACTCGAGTGTTGTGGCACTTGGACCCCAAGGATTGCCTGCGCATTTTTTCTTATCCCAAAAGACTTTGAACACTATGATTAAAAAAAGCAGCGTGGAGAGTAACACAACAGCACCACCGCTGGAGGCGACAACATTCCAACCATGATAAGCATCCGGATAATCAGGAATACGTCGTGGCATTCCCGCAAGCCCTAAAAAGTGCATGGGAAAGAAAAGAACATTCACACCAATAAAAAACATCCAAAAATGGAGTTTTCCCAGTGTTTCATTGTATTGATAGCCTGACATTTTACCGATCCAGTAATAAAATCCTGCAAAAATTGCCATGACCGATCCCATGGAAAGCACATAGTGAAAGTGAGCGACAACATAATACGTATCGTGAAGAACCGTATTCACTTCCCCATTGGCCAGCACAACACCTGTAAGGCCACCTATGGTGAAAAGAACGATAAACCCAACCGCAAAGAGCATGGGCGTTGTAAAACGAATGGATCCTCCCCACATGGTTGCAATCCAACTAAACACTTTAATGCCTGTCGGTACCCCAATAATGAGAGTCGCAATCGTAAAATAAATGCGTACAGCAGGCGTTAACCCCACCGTAAACATATGATGCGCCCACACAAAAAATCCAACGCCGCCGATCAAGACCATGGCGTAAACCATCGCTTTGTAGCCAAAGATAGGTTTTTGTGAAAATGTTGCAATCACCTGGCTCACAATGCCAAAGGCAGGAAGAATCATAATATAAACTTCGGGGTGGCCAAAAAACCAAAAGAGATGTTGAAAAAGCAGTGGATCACCACCCCCTGCAGGATCAAAAAACGATGTGCCAAAGTTACGATCTGTAAGAAGCATTGTAATCGCACCTGCAAGGACGGGCACAGCAAACAAAAGCAAAAAAGCTGTGGTTAAAATACCCCACACAAACAAGGGCATTTTATGCAGACTCATACCCGGGCAACGCATATTAAAAATCGTTGTGATAAAATTAATCGCACCTAAAATAGATGATGCGCCTGCGAGATGCAGCGAGAGCAGCATAAAATCCACAGCAATACCACTGTGCCCCAAAGCAGAACTGAGAGGGGGGTAGAATGTCCAGCCCACACCCGCTCCTTCGCCAACGACAGACGCAAGTATGAGGAGAATGAGCGAGGGGAAAAGGAGCCAAAAACTCACTGCATTGAGGCGGGGAAACGCCATATCCGGTGCACCAATCAGCAGGGGAACAAACCAGTTTCCAAAACCACCAATGAGCGCTGGCATCACAAGGAAAAACACCATGAGGAGGCCGTGTGCTGTAATAAGCACATTATAAATCTGGTGATTATCTCCTAAAATAGCGCCTGAGGGATGAGCGAGCTGGAGACGAATAATCATGGACAGAGCACCTCCCAAAAGCCCTGCAAATCCTGCAAACCAAAGATAAAGTGTGCCAATATCTTTGTGATTTGTGGTCAAAAGCCATCGCCGCCACCCTGTAACGGACCGTGCGTGAGAGTACTCTGTCATATCAGCAGTTGCTTTTTTCATCATTGTTTAACCTTGTCGTTGAACTTGAACTTAGCTTTATTCATAAATTTTCAGATTTTTACGTCGCTGTTTTGTTTTTCTTTAAAAATTCCGCGTATTTTTCTGCACTAACCACCTCGATGGCAATAGGCATAAAAGCATGGTTTGCACCGCAAATAGAAAAGCATTGGCCATAATATACGCCCTCGTGATCGACGCGCACCCATGTTTCATTAATGCGTCCAGGAACTGCATTTTTTTGAATCCCAAAGGGCGTCACCGCAAAACCATGAATCACATCCGCAGAGGTTATGTGAAATTTCACTGTTTTTCCAACGGGCAACACAAGGCGGTTGTCCACATCGAGATTGCGTAACTGGCCCGGTTTTAACTCATTTTGAGGAATAAGACGGCTATCAATCGCCACATTTTGCCCTTCATACTCATACGTCCAATACCACTGACGGCCTGTGACTTTAACCGTCATATCCGCATCAACAGAGCGATCAAAATCATAAATTAATCGGACCGATGGAATCGCGATCGCAAGAACAATGATCGCTGGAATTGTTGTCCAAATCACCTCAAGAAGGGTGTTATGGGTTGTTTTTGATGGGGTTGGATTTTTTTTTGCACGAAAACGATAGGTCACATAAAAGAGGAGGAGCACAACAAAAAGAGCAATGAGTGTGATCACAATCATTAAAAAATGATGCATATGCGTGATCGCTTCCATACGGGGCGTCACAGCTTTTTGAAAATGCACTTGCCATGATTCTGGGGCTGCTAAACATGTCTTAGACCATAAAATCCATCCCAAAAGAATGGGGATAATTGACGAGTAAACCATAGGGTATGCGGCTCTTTCCCATATTTTACATTCAGGATAAGCAATTTTCTGTAAAAATGTCGAGCAAAATTCTTAAAATTTTAAGAAAATCAAATAATTAGTTTTGAAGAAAAAACCTTAGCCTCTTTATTCACTTATTGTTAATGAATAGCACTATATACTAAGTTGTTGTTTTTAACTTTAATAAGGATTCAATTATGCGTACTTATTTAATAATGATGACATCTGCGATGGTGCTTGCTTTTGGCATTAACCCCATTTTTGCGAGTGATAATGATTTTTGGAAAGAGGAAGAAAAAGAGCAGTTTGAGAGGGGCGATGAGATTACCTGTGATAAGGCGATAGAAGAGGTCAAGACAACCTATAAAGATGACGCTCAAAAAAATAGTCAGTTAAAAAGAGAGATCAAATCTGCTGAAAAAGAGTTTGAAAAAGGTCAAAAAGAACTCGATGATTTACCCATAGAACAAAGAGATGCTGCTGAAAAACGTATTGCAAGAATTAAGGAAAAACAGGTGTGTAATGCTGTAGCTCAATTCTTTGATCGTTTAGCCGAAAAAAAGAAGGGGGTTCCAAAAGTCAAACAGCCTAGCCTTTTTTACTCAGACGTGAAGATGGATTGAAGAGTTGGACATTTTCGAGATTCCCCCTCAAAAAGAGGGGGGGCTAAAAACCCAAATCTACTTTTTGGAGACTAACCTACACTCCCAGGGTTTTTTTGAATTTTTTGTAAGCCTTAGAGCCCTTAAGAACATTTTCTTGTATGTCATTAATAAACTCAGTCGCAATGTTTTGTGATTCCTTGCTGTACTTTTCCATAATATTTTGAGTGTTTTGTACGCTAAAGAGATTCAAGTCATCATACGCCTCATTGGATAAATCAAAATGCTCAGAAGATATGTGATTTAGCGAGTGATTAATTTCTTTTTCATACTCTTTTTCCAATAAACAAATGAAAGTTGGTTCGCTGTTCATTTCCTTAAACGTCAATATTTTTTTAATGATTTCCTGAGCACCTTCATCGTCAATCGTTTGAATTTTCTTTTGGGCTCTCTTTATTACCTGTTGCCTAACAAGATAATTAAAGGTGTTCTCAAGAAATTTTTCACCCCCTTGAAATATTTTTTCTTCTTTCCGAAGGATACTCTCGTGTTCTTTTATCTGAGTTTCTAAATCGTTTTTAATTTGTTGTGTGGTGATAAAGTCAAAATAGTTATCCCGTGCTTTGTCAAGTCGGTTTCGTTCCTCTTGAGTTTCAGGTTCTTTTTGACTAGCTTCACCAAGTTCTTTTTCGAGAGCCTGAAAATCAGTTGATTCTTTTTCTATATCGTTAATTCTTTTTTTTATATTTATTAATTTGATTGACAGTTTCAAAAGTATTTTCATTGTATTTTTCTTTAATTTTCTCCATGAATTTATTTTTTGTGGATTCTTTAATATAATTCTTCCCATCAACAAATTCACCGAGGGTCATTTTATCCCTTCCCAAAAGATTTTGAGGAAAAAAAGCGCTTACAAAAATAAGGCTTATCGTGAATGATTCTAATTTATTTTTCATTTGTTATCTCTTCATACTTTTATTAATGGGTTTTTCTGTAGAAGAAAGTTTTCAATATGTCTACATATATTTAACTCGATGCAGCTTGCAAAAAAATGAATAGACGCTGCTATTGAAAAAACATTAGAATCCATCCTAAAAATGGTAAAAAAACAATGACGCATTCTTTTTGGATTATCCTCGACAAACCCTATGGGATGACATCTAATCGGGCCCTTTCAAAGGTTAAAAGACTTTTTGGGTTAAGAAAAGCGGGGTTTTCAGGCACCCTTGACCCTCTTGCGACGGGCGTGCTGCCTATTGCTTTTGGTGAGGCTCTTAAGACGATGCATTATATGACTTTTTCTAAAAAGGCGTATACATTTCAGGTGCGGTGGGGGCAGGAAACCACAACAGCTGATAGAGAAGGGGAGGTGATACAAACTTCCTCCATACGCCCCACTTTTGAGCAAATTCAACACATATTGCCGCAATTTACCGGGCAAATCACCCAAACGCCTCCCATTTATTCAGCGATAAAAGTCGATGGCAAGCGTGCCTATGATCTTGCCCGTCAAAATGTTGAGGTAAAACTTAAAGAACGAATGGTGACGATTTATGATCTGCAGTTGATAAGTATTGATGATGAAGATCATGCAGCTTTTGCCGTAGAGTGCAGTGCTGGAACATACATTCGAAGTCTTGGCGTAGATCTTGCAAAGGCGCTTGGGACGGTGGCGCATCTTTCACAGTTACGGCGCACCTCTGTTGGCTGTTTTTCACTTGAAACGTCGATTTCACTGGAATATCTCGGTGAAATTGTGCATACTGACGCCATTCTTGCGTATAAGCATTCCCTTGGAATCGGGCTGGACGACATCCTGGCGGTTTCAATCACAGAGGATGACTATACAAACGCCAAGCTTGGCAGGCGAATACCTTGTGCGTTGCATCTTGAGGAGGAAGCTCTTGTAGGGATGTGGGTCGAGGGTGACTTTGCTGGGTTTGCTGTGTTTAAAGAAGGGGGATTGTCCCCAAAGCGCCTTGTTCATAGAGGGGCTGTGATTAATAATTAAATTGATAAGGAATATTTTACGATGTCGATTACTAAAGAACGCAAACAAGAACTTATGCAACAGTTTGCAACTGTACCGAATGATACAGGGTCCCCTGAGGTCCAAATTGCCGTGCTCACAGAGCGCATTCTTAACCTCACAGAACATATGGGAACCCATGCGAAGGATTTTCACTCCCGCCGAGGTCTTTTGATGATGGTAGGACAACGCCGTCGTTTACTTGATTATCTTAAAAAGAAATCATTTTCACGCTATCAAGCGGTTATTCAAAAACTGAATATCCGTCGCTAACATTGAGAAAAAAGTTTTTCATACCACATCTTACATAGTAAAAGGGGGCAGGGGCTCCCTTTTATTTTTTTAAAGGAATTTTATATATGTCAAAAATGTTTACTCTTCATCGCCAGGAAATGGAATGGGCGGGGCGCACGCTTACGATTGAAACAGGAAAAATTGCTCGCCAGGCTGATGGTGCTGTAATGGTCAGCTATGGGGAAACAATTGTTCTTGCGACTGTTTGCTCTAAAAAAGAAGCAGGTGAGGGCGTTGATTTTTTCCCTCTTACGATTCACTATCTTGAAAAGGCTTTTGCTGTTGGAAAAATCCCCGGTGGATTTGTCAAGCGCGAGACTAAACCCAGTGACCGCGAAACGCTCACAGCGCGCTTGATCGATCGCCCTATACGCCCTCTCTTCCCTGAAAATTATCACAATGATGTTCAGGTGATTTGTACGGTTCTGGCCTATGATCAAACGAATGATGCAGAAATTACCGCGATGATTGCTGCTTCCGCGGCTCTTTCAATTTCTGGGTTGCCTTTTATGGGCCCTGT
>JAKBAR010000008.1 GCA_021808925.1 Pseudomonadota bacterium
TGAGAAGAGAAATTTTTAAAAAAAATCTTCGCAAAAATACAACTTACCCCCTCTTTTTCATCGATTTTTGTGAAAAATTCAAAAAATAAACATAAAAATCATGAAAAACCACAAAATAGCGGCCAAGAACGCACTCTTTTCATCGAAAATTAGCGCTAAAATCCTAAAAATTCACCTAACCACGCAAAAATTACACTATTTTGCCTGAAAAACCACAAAATCTCGGTCAAAAAAGGGAAAATTCGCCTATTATCACGCTTTATCGCCTCCACTCTAAAACAAACGCATGAAATGTATTTTTATAATATTTTTCACGATGGGCTATTTTCACAAAGCCTAGATGATCATAAAACTGAAGAGCCTCAGCATTTTCTTCGCACACATCAAGGACAATCCGCGCATAGTTTTCTTGCAAAAATCTTAAAAGATTTCTGGCTATTCCTTGGCGTCTATGGGATAAAAGTGTTGCCAGATAAAGAATTTCCACTTCGGTCTCTTGGGCCTGATAAAGAATAAAACTCACAAGGCTGTCAGAATGCGCCTCAAAAACACCGCGACCATAAACGGAAGCTTGAGATAAAAGCTCCGCGTAGGATTGGCACGACCAAGGCACCTCCCAGGGGGCCTCAATAAGACTGTGAATGTGCGCAAGATCCTCTGCATGAGCGTGTGTAAGATTTTTCATTTCAAAGGTCACAGAAAATTTATTTTCCTAAAACTACCGGTGTGCAAGCATGGGCCCAAGTTTTTCTCCCCCACAGAGATGGATATGAAAATGAGGCACCTCTTGTCCGCCATGTGCGCCACTATTACTCAAGAGACGAAACCCTTCTTTGAGATCAAGTTTATCAAGCGTTGCTTGCACAGTTTTCCAAAAATCCAGAATTTCCTCTGTTGTGGCATGGGCTAAAAAGTCTTTGAGATCGCGATATGTTCCCTTAGGAATCACAAGTGCGTGAAGAGGTGCTTTTGGAAAAGCATCGAAAAAAGCCAACGCATGAGTACTTTCATAAATAATCTTTGCGGGGATTTCCTGACGTAAAATCTTGGCAAAAACATTCGTGTCATCGTACACTTCTTGGGGGTTTTCTGGCATACATATTCTTTGAAGGATAATGAGAACTAATGAAATATATCAAAAAAATTATGGCCTTGAACAGTGTGCAAAAAACACTCGCCTTTCTTATCGCGCTGTATATCAAAAGTGTTTATCGTACAAGCTCCTTTGAGTTTAAGGGGCATCGTGTGATTGATTCACTTGTGTCAGAGAAAAGTCTTTTTTTTATTACTTTTTGGCACGGACATTTGGCCATGTTGCCTTGTGCATGGTGGTGGGAAAAACCTTTTTATATGTTGCTGTCACAGCACCGTGATGGTCAACTGATTAGCCGTGTTCTTGAGCATTTCAATATTCAAAGTGTTTTTGGATCGACAACACGCGGGGGGATGGTTGCAGGCTTGCAAATTCTTGATCTGATTAAAACGGGGGCTGTGATTGGTGTGACGCCCGATGGACCGCGTGGCCCCCATCAAATCTGTTCTATGGGCGTTTTAACCTTAGCGAAACTTGCTGCAACAGAGGAAAAACCTATTCATATCGTGCCCGTCGGGTATTTTATTCAAAGACATAAACGCCTTCGGTCTTGGGATAAATTTCTCTTTCCTCTTCCCTTTTCAAAGGGATTTTTCCATGCAGCAGAGGCCATTACGATTACCCCTCACGATGATGCTGAGACACTTGAAGACAAGCGCCTTGAACTCCAAAAACGCCTTAACAAAGTCTCGGAAGTTGAGGGTCAAATCCTATCCTAGTTCTGTTATAGTCTAGGCTGTGCGATTGTGTTTATGCTCTTGGTTGAGTGCAGTTAATAGCGCATTTGAGAGTTTCTCAGGTTCAACTGTGTGCATAAAATAAGCAATCTGCTTGCCCTCACGGTCAAGAAGATAAATCAATGTACTATGATCAATCAGATACTCTGTTGTCTCTCCGCTATTAACTTTTTTCGCATAAGTTTTATAGGCCTTCGCCACCGCATCAATGGCTTTTTTATCACCTGTGAGGAAAAACATATTTTCATTATAATTTTCGCTATATGTCTTGAGTTCTTGAACCGTATCGCGACTTGGATCCATGGTAATAAAAACGGCTGCGACTTGATCACGGTCCCGCTTAAGGGATGTAAGTGCTTCTGTAATGGTGCGAAGCGCCCGCGGACAGGCATCCGGGCAATGGCTATAGCCAAAATAAACAATCAGATATTTACCTTTAAAATCACCACTTTTGCAGGGTTTTCCATCTTGATCGATAAGATCAAAAGGCCCACCGACCACATCCATTTCATCCACTGCATTGTGAACGACAGGAAGTTTTTCGATTTGGTAATAAACGATAACACCTGCAATGCCCAGAAAAAAAAGGGTCATGAGCGAGAGACGAAGGATTTTAAACATATTTTTCACTAAAATTTTATAATTTTTAAATTAATGTATTGTTACATGAGCCTACAAAAAAAACGCAAGCAAAAATCATGCTGACAGACATTCTTAGATTGATTTAAAAAATAGGTTGCTTTGAGACAGATTCAGATGATTTCTTTTCATGCCGCAGCACATTGTCAATAAGGAAACCTTGAAACTGAGAGACACCGTGATCAAGAGCACTTTGAACCGTTTGGAGGCAATCACAGCGTGCAAGAATAATTTTGTCATACCCCACATGATCGGCAAATGCTTTAAATTCCTCGTGATAGATGGAAAAAAGATCCTCACTTGCAATAATTTTATAAAAATCACAAGGAAGGCTAATCGTGTTTAAAAGGAGTAAATTAGGCCCTTGAATGAGATCTAAACAGACCCTATGCCCATGGCTTTTTAGAAAATCACAGGCAAAATAAAAACTATCCAAGTCCCACAACACGTCGGTGCGATCAATTTCAACAACGAATTCTCGGTCAATGGCTGTATGGAAATCGAAAAACTCTTTTGAAACGACAGTGCGTAAATTCAGATTAAGATGAAAGTGCTGATGTGGCGCTGTTTTTTGAAGAATCGGCCTCAGGCTTTCAAGCATTTTTTTATCAAAAAGAATCGAAAGATACTTAAAAAGTGAAAAATCATTTACCAAATGTGTGTGCGAGTGAATCATGTCCTCGATTCCCTCGAGCGATAAAAAATACTCAAACCCCAGAGGCTTTGGCGCCTTTTTCATCGATTGCATCCAACAAATAGGCTGTTTTCGAATATAATTGACCATATCCGCGTGATTAATAATGTTTTGAAGCTTTAAAAGAAGATCAATGGGTAAAACAGGAGCGGGTTCGAGGGGAATATGCTGGCTTAAATCGATTGTCTGCTGAGGAGGACGTGTCTTTTCCACATAATCAAAAACAAAATCAAAGGAATGCCCCATGTGATAGGAGCTATAAAAAGAATCCTTGCCAAGCGTTTTTTCTGCAAGAGGATCATTCTTAAAGTGCGTGCGTAAACGATCAACGAAACGCTCCATCCCAAAAAGACTTACATTTTGAATAAAAAGCATAATATCGTTGTTCGAAAGCAAAAAAATCTTGCTACGGTAGCCATAACTCGCCTCCAAAAGAATCTTTTTTGCTTGGCCCAAAAGCGCCTTAGTTTGATGCGTAAGATGCAGCGACGAGAGGTGAAAATGAATCAAAACCCACGAGGATGCAACAGGGCGCACGGTATCCCGCAAAAACGGCAAAAGATCTTGCTCATCCTGTGTCATAGGTTCTTTCGCCATTGAGAATTATCTCTTCTGTTTTATTGTGATGGAGAAAAGATTAAAAAAAAGTAAGGAAAAAAGAAAAATTATTAAAAAAATATGTCTTTAAGGATTTTTATTGCTAAGCTTTTGGGAGGAGCTTTACCAGAGTAGGGAGTTAAGTTTTTGGCTGAGGAGGATAATCAAAGCGAGCAATCAAAGACCGAAGAGCCGACGGAAAGGCGTCTTGAGCAAGCTTTTGAAGAAGGTCAGGTTGCTTTTTCACGGGAACTTTTGCACTGGACAGTCCTTGCCTCAAGCGGGGCTTTTCTCTTATGGGCGTTGCCCCGTGTTTCTCTGGATTTTATTCAAATGCTCCAAAACACTTTTTCGTACTGTGGCGATCCCCGTGCAACGGCGGCAACATCCTCCTTTTATCCAAATTTTTTGTGGTTTTTTTTTAAAACAACACTCCTTCTTTTTATTATTGTTTTTTTAATTATTGCTGTGGGCTTTAGCCAGACGCGTTTTAACATAACACTGACACAGATTATCCCTAAATTTGAGCGCGTTTCACCCCTCAAAGGTTTTTCAAAAATTTTTGGTAAACAGGCTCTTGTCGAGTTTATGAAAAACCTTATTAAAATTTCTGTGGTTGGTGCGGTTATGCTTTTAGCCCTTTCAGGTGTTAATCAATCACTCATGATTATGCCGACACTGACCATCGGCGAGGGATTTAATGTAATGCAATCTCTTTTTGCAAAGATTTTTATCAGTGCTCTTTCCATTTTAGGACTCATTGCATTGCTCGACTATATTTATCAGCGCTTTCAACACCGAAAACGCCTTAAAATGTCAAAACAAGACATCAAGGAAGAACACAAAGAACAAGAGGGCTCTCCGGAAATCAAAGCAAAACTTCGTGCGATGCGTCTCCAACGTATGCAGTCACGCATTCAAGATAAGGTGAAATCTGCTACGGTCGTCGTTACAAACCCAACCCACTATGCCGTGGCGCTTGCTTGGGACGAGGCGACGATGGAAGCCCCTCATGTTGTGGCCAAAGGTGTGGATCATCTGGCGTTGCATATTCGAAAGCTTGCCAACGATAACAAGATTCCTCTCGTTGAAAATCCACCTCTTGCGCGTACACTGTATGACAAGGTGGATATTGACCGTGAAATTGAACCCGAGCATTACCGTGCTGTTGCCGAAGTAATTAAATATGTTATGGATTTGCAAAAGAAATGGTTTAAGTAAAAATTATTTTTATTTTCAATTGATTTTATAATTTTCTCGTTATAGTTTTCGAATGTCGTTAATAAAATTTAAACACAAGGAGTAAAAAAATGAAAAAAATAACAGCAACATTCTTAGCTTTAGTGCTAGGGGGGGGTAATTTTATTTCTCATGCCATGGGCAGTGGTGAGATTCCAATCACTTCCTTTAAGCAGGAGCATAAAAATAACACGGCAAAGAAAATTGAAACAAAACAAGAAGACATTACTAATCTCTCCTGGGGGAGTACTTTCAAGATTCATAGCGTAAAGATATCCTATTCGCGTAACATGGAGTTATTGACTAATGTTGAGCCCATCAAAATGTCGAATTATTACGTCTCTGGAGCCATGAATTTTGAGAAGTTTATTTTTGATACCATTGAGACGAATAAAGAAAAACTTCTCAACGGAGATGGCATCTATGACATAGAGGATCTTAAAATTATTCCAACCTCTGTCACTTTTTCTGATTATAAATGCAGCAAGGACTCACAATGGACGGCGTTTTCTGACACAATCGCCAAAGTTATTCCTTTTGACACATATGGAGAATATTTAGGAAAAGTCATTGGGTACTACCAAAACCAGACAAAAGAGGGCAAAGGTGTTACGCTCAATAATTTAACGATCTCTATTTACACGGCGCAAAGAGAGTATTCTGACAAGGAAAAAGAGATCAATAAAAAAGAGAAAGACGAAAAAAACTTAATCGCAATGATAAGAGATAATAAAGACACCCTTCTAAAAGAGAAAAATAGTCTCATAAATGACATTACAAAGTATACAAAAAAGATTAAGGCATTTGAGATTATCATTGAGAGTCGCCTCAATGAGCTTAGTCTCCAAGATCCAGGTAGTCTGAATGTAGAAAACAAGTATTTCGATTTTAGCGAAAACAAAGTTGATGACATTAACGGGTATTTAAAATTTTTAAAAATTAAGGGCACTAAAAAAACAAATAAAGTGGATGATGGTTTTAAGGAAGAAAAATGTGAAACCGATGATGAACTTAAAAAGCTCATTGCCCTTAAAGAAGTTGCTTGCTCCAAGAAAGAAGAGGCAGAAGCAAAAAGAGAGGGTATTATAAAACTTTTAGATAAGATTGGTCACGTTGATATGGATTATTAATACAGATCGAATCCGTGCTTATTAGAAGACGCCTGTCATCGGGCGTCTTTTTTTTAAACAGCATCGATAATTAAAAAATTCATTCATTGTTTACTTATTTTGATTTATCCTAGGGCAAACAATAGACAGCCATTTTAAAACCCTGTGCATACGATTACGGACTACATTATTCGCGAACGGTGGGAGGACTTCACAACCGAAGAACATGACCGTTGGAAGTTTTTGTTTGATCGACAGATGACCATTTTCCAAGGGCGTGTCGCACAAGAGCACATCGATAGTTTAAAACGCCTTAACATTTCTGCGGACCGTATTCCAAAATTTGAAGAGATTTCTAAAATCCTTAAGGAGCACACAGGATTTGAGATCGCCGCTGTGCCGGGTCTTGTGCCAGAGGATATTTTCTTTAAAATGCTGAAAAATCGACAATTCCCGTCCACAACGTTTTTACGCACTCCGGATAAAATCGATTACCTTCAAGAACCGGATATCTTCCACGATATTTTTGGGCATATCCCCTTACTTGTTATCCCCGCCTTTGCGGATTATATGGAGGCCTTTGCCACGATTGCCCTCAAAGCTTTAGAGCGGAGTGCTGAGGATGTTATCCGCGCTGCACGCATTTATTGGTTTACCATTGAATTTGGGCTTATTCGGCAAAATGGCGGCCTTAGAACCTATGGTGCGGGTATTGTGTCGTCTTATAAGGAAACGATTTACTGTGTGGAAGATCCAAAGCCCATTCGCACACAATTTGATCTCGCACGGGTTATGCGCACAGACTATCGCATTGATGATTTGCAAAAAAACTATTTTGTCATCGATTCCTACGAAGAGCTTTTTAATGCGACATTGCAAGATCACACAGCACTCCTTGACAGCCTGCAAAAACTCCCGCTGATCCCTGCGGGGACGATGATCGAGGGGGAGGAAAATATCCCTGCGAATACTCCTCTCTAAGTTCAGAGAGTAAGCGTTCTAATATTTTAAAAATGGACCGAGAATATCTTTTAAGTATGGTCTTTTTTTAGGGCGGCGAATCTCTAACCAGCCAAGGGGTGACCATTCGCATATCTCAACATCCTTTGGCAGATGTGGTTTTAATATCCCCAAAAGTTTTTTGCGTTTTCTAAAATCATTGTTTCCAGCAAAATCAACGATCATATTTCCCCCAAGCTGTAATGTTTGAAAAAGAGTTGGAATCATTTTCGCCGCCTCTTCATTTAGAATTTTCAGCGAAGAGCACGTGCCTTGATTCACATCAATACTGACAAGCGTACTTGTATATTCGATGAGCAGCTGGCCGCCCGAGGGAAGACTTATCCAAGGAGTCATCATATCTGCAAGGGCTTCATAGGCCCCAGAGAGCTCAAAAACATCACTTTGTTTATAATGAACAGGAGGTGTTTGAAGGATAAACGCAAATGCTTTTGATGCTTGGTGAAAATCATCAATATGATCTGTATAAACAGCATCCGGCGCATACGTGTCGATTAATATTTCAAGTTGTGTGCGCCCCTTTTTAATCAAACCCACTGTGGGGTTTTGAGAAAGAGAAAACCATTCCTCATGGGTTTTGATGAGCGCATTAAAAATAAAATCCGCATCACAGCTCAAAGCTTTTGTTCTTAAGATAATTTTACCAAAATCTTTGTTTTGGATAAAAGACTCAACGTCTTTGAGTAAAAAATGTCCATCCTCTGGCTCTATGGAGGATGAAAGGGATACACCCTTTTGAGAGGGAAAATACATAAAATAAGGGGTGATAAGCGCTATCTTTAAGCTCAGCTGTGCACCCTTTTTTAAAAGACCTTTTGCTGCTTCGCCGGCGTCTGGGGTGCTTTGGCGTTTGATTTGCACAAAAAATGTATCACCTTCTTTGAGGTGAAGAGGATTATTCAAAACTCCTGGACGATCAAGCCCTATATCAATCAGGGCAAAAGCTCCTAAAACTCTTTGCACACGGCCATAAAAAATGGATTCAGGTGTATCTTTTTCCTCTAGATCCTCTGCATCAAAGAGGACAAAATCAGCCGCATCTTTTTGAAGTGCAAGAAGGCGAAGATTATGTTGACGATGGCAAAAAAGGGTTAAACTCACCTTGGTGCCTAGGATTATTTTTGACGAAACGTAATACGTCCCTTGCTCAAGTCATAAGGGGTCATTTCAACAGTCACTGTATCGCCCACAAGAACACGTATGCGGTTCTTACGCATGCGCCCGGAGGTGTGGGCCAAGATCACGTGACCATTTTCAAGAGTAACGCGAAAGGTTGCATTCGGGAGAAGTTCTGTGACGACTCCTGAAAATTCGATAAGGTCTTCTTTTGACATGTATTTCCTAAAATTAGTAATCTCATTATTCTACATGCAACGATTTCTTGTCCACGTCAAGTTTTTTTCCACGTTATAGCTCAAAGAGAAATGATCATTCTTTGTTTTTTAAAGAAAAATTAACTTTATTTCTTTTATTATGAATATATATGGGTATAATTCTTTTAAAAAACAAATCGAAATAGCCATCAGGAGAACATTCATGCGAACCCTCTCTAGGATTTTTTTAGCGACAGCAATGCTAACGGTAAGCACAGACACGCTTCTCTATGCCTCAGACAAAATAACGCCTATGGATGTCATCTATAGCTATAGCAAGGGTAATCAAAAAATAACCCCGGAGGATTTTTTAAAAAATGTTTTAGGTTTGTATGGCGTAAAAAAGAAAAGTCCGACACCTGATGAAAAAACCATTATTTTCCGTGCTATTGCAGCGGGGTTGAATCAAAAAAATGACCCACTTACCTTAAAAAATTTAAATGACACGACTAAAGAAATCCTGGAGTCTCTTACAGAGGACAATGTTTCTGATATCGCTCCTCAGGCCTATAGCATGTATCAGGTTATCAGCAGCTCAATACTCAATCATGAAACGGCCGATGTCACAAAAATTGATACAATCATCAAAATGGCTAAAAATGATGCGGAAAAGCTTTTTGGGGAGTATATCGACATATCCCCTCTCAAAAATGAAAAAGCATCGAATGCTGATATTGAACGCATTTTTAATCTGACAGAGATCTTAAAAAAGGTTCCAGAATTTTCTTTTGAAAAATCGATTACCAGTGCGGATTTTAAGGTTACAAAAGATAACTTTGACGACTATCAAGAGATGCTGGGGAAAATTATTGATGACAGATTTGATACGAATACGGGTAAAGGTGCAAGGTACATAAAATCCTATGATGAGTATAATGAAATCAAAGAATATTTTAAAAATCTCCGTGAAAAAGTCAAAGAATATTGGGATAACTTGGAGTTTGATCCCTTTACAAAAGGGGAACAGGGATACGTGGATGTGAATGATCCCCTCGACTATCGCCGCATTCTTGACGCTTTGGGAGGTGTTTTTGAAGGGCCTCATAACTATAAAGATATTCTTAAAAGAGACGATAGCGAATTCATCAAAATAGATGATTTCCTGAAGGATAAACGGGAGCGCTCTACGATTAAATATGTGAAGAATAAAAAAGTTCTTGGTTTCACGGACGATACAGTTGTGTCGCTTACCGTTGAAAAAGTCTTAGAAAATTTTTCAAAATACAAAAATGAATCAACCTATGATAAGAAAAAGTGGGGCAAGATTGCTGATGAAATCAAATCATCCATTGGCGAAGCCTTTGTTGAGAACGCAGAAAAATGGAGCGATTGGCACACCCTTTTTGGGTTTGGAAATGTTTTTCAAAAGTCTCTGGAAAATCTTAAAAAATCCTATGATAACAATGATAAGGATTTCTATACGACAAATGATAAAAACAACCAAAAGGGTAACGGCTCTTTGATGTTTGCGGCCCTCTTTGGGGAGAATTTTGAAAATCCTAATTTTGCAGCGTACCTTGCCGGAAAAATTTCTGGTCTGACCCATGGGGGAGATCAAGCACGTGCAGCCTGTGCAGGTCTTGCAAGCATTGTGGCCTCTCTCAGACAAGGAGATGATCTGGATACATCAATTGAAAGTGGTGTTTTTTATGCGTTTATATTTGACCAAAGTGGCGAAACCTCTGCGCTGATTCAAAATGCTTATGCATTAGCAAAGGAAGGTGCAGATCCTATCATGGTGAATGACTATTTGCGGGGGTGGGGGAGTGGTGCCGAAACGTTGGCTGATGGTGTTTACAAGGCTGCGCGCGTTCTCCTTGGAAAAGAAAATAAGAACACATGGTGGACGTTGTGCCGTGATCCAGGGGACACTGATTCCACAACTGCTGTTGCCGGTTCCATTATTATTGCGGCAAGAAACAAATTTAAAATGAAATTCCCTAAAGAGTGGGATGACAAGATTCTCTCGATTAAGGATTTTGAAAAATATTATGATAAGGCCTGGGAAGAAAAGCAAAAAAAGAAAAAGTATTTTAAAAAATTTATTGATGAAAATGGCGCGATAGATGTGAATAAAGCTAAAAAAGTCTTTACTGATATAAAAAATATGCAAGCGGCTGTTGACGCGTCCAATCGACTTTTAAAAGAAGAGGTGCCAAACACATTAAAAAAACTTTTTCAAAACGATAAGAATAAAGAGTTAGCTAACACATCATTTCACATTAGCAACGTATTGAAAAAAGGAGATCTATATCTTCCTACGAAAGACAATCTTAAGCGTCCAACACTCAAAGCAAATGTCCAACAGATTTTTAAAGACCTTCTTGAGGCCGTTGAAAATGATAAAAATCTTCAAAACGATAAAGATGCCTACACCCTTCTTAAAGCACACTTAGCGTATCTGGCGCTTTTGTGGGATTAGTTCTTTTTCCCATAATTTAAACAAGGGCAAGACAATTGTTATCTGGCTTATTTGTGCGCATAGGGGGGGCCTCCCCAGACTTTTGAAATTGAAATAAGTGAGGAAGAAAGTGATCCGAAAAGTCTCTGACTAACTCACCTTTTAGGATGATAGGCAAGCGCGATAAAAATGATACGGTGACAGAGAGGGTAGCCGCTAAGAATTTTGATGACAAAAACGTTAAAAAATTTGAGAGCGCAATAAGACCGGAGAAGGAGCGCCTCGAGGACTATAATGACCTCGATAATTAAGTTAAAAAAAGGGGAGCCCTTAGGCCCCCTCTATTCGGAATAGTTTAGTAATCCATTCCCATGCCGCCCATACCCCCCATGCCAGGCGCACCTGCCATTGGTTGTTTTGGCTCAGGCTTTTCTGCAACCATCGCCTCTGTGGTAATCATCAAGCTTGCAATCGACGCGGCGTCTTGAAGCGCTGTACGCACCACTTTTGTCGGGTCGATAATACCGAATTTTACCATGTCACCAAAGCGATCATTTTGCGCATCATAACCATGGCTATGATCATTGCTTTCAAGGATTTTGCCTACAACAATGGACCCATCCGCACCAGCATTCACAGCAATCTGACGGCAAGGTGCAGTGAGCGCTTGACGCACAATTTTCACACCGACTTCTTGGTCATTATTCATGACTTTAATACCTTCTAGTGCTTTAAGCCCATAAAGAAGGGCCACACCACCACCCGGAACGATACCTTCCTCAATGGCTGCACGTGTTGCATGCATCGCATCTTCCACGCGGTCTTTGCGCTCTTTGACTTCAACTTCGGTCGCACCGCCCACACGGATCACAGCCACACCACCGGAAAGTTTTGCAAGGCGTTCTTGCAATTTTTCTTTGTCATACTCCGAAGAGGATTCGTCGATTTGTGCACGAATTTGATTGCAACGTGCCTCAATCTCAGACTTTTGACCTGCGCCATCCACAATGGTTGTGTTATCTTTATCGAGAAGCACACGCTTTGCACTGCCAAGCATTGCAATAGTCACGCTCTCAAGTTTAATGCCTACATCCTCAGAGATCACTTGGCCGCCTGTGACAATGGCAATATCCTCAAGCATCGCTTTGCGACGATCACCAAAGCCAGGTGCTTTAACCGCCGCAACTTTAAGACCACCACGCAGTTTATTCACAACGAGTGTGGCAAGGGCCTCACCCTCAACATCTTCCGCAATGATCAAAAGCGGACGACCGGATTGAACAACCGCCTCAAGAATAGGCAACATGCTTTGAAGGCTGGAGATTTTTTTCTCAACAATCAAAATATAAGGATTATCCATTTCCACTGTCATGCGCTCTGAATTAGTCACAAAATATGGCGAGATATACCCACGGTCAAATTGCATACCCTCAACAACATCAAGTTCTGTGCCAAAGGATTTATTTTCTTCGATTGTAATAACACCCTCTTTGCCAACTTTCGACACAGCCTCAGCAAGCATTTTACCAATTTCTGTTTCACCATTCGCAGAGATCGTTCCCACTTGAGCAATTTCATCATTCGTGGAGACTTTTTTACTGCGCTTTTGAAGATCCGTCACAACGGAATCAACGGCCATATCAATACCGCGCTTAAGATCCATGGGGTTCATACCCGCAGCAACGGCCTTAAGACCTTCAATAATAATGGATTGCGCAAGAACAGTTGCCGTTGTCGTGCCGTCTCCTGCAAGGTCAGACGTTTTGCTTGCAACTTCGCGCACCATTTGTGCACCCATATTCTCGAAAGGATCCGAAAGCTCGATTTCCTTTGCAACGGACACACCATCTTTTGTAATGCGGGGTGAACCAAAGGATTTTTGGATCACAACGTTGCGTCCCTTTGGGCCCAATGTGACTTTCACAGCGTTAGCAAGTGTGTTGACACCGCTTAGCATTTTATCGCGAGCGTCAGTGGAAAAACGTACATCTTTAGCAGCCATAATTTACCTCTTTTTCTTTTTTACAATTAATACTCATACATTTTTAGTGAGCTAAAATGCCCATGATGTCAGATTCTTTCATAACGATAAAATCATGCCCATCAATTTTAATTTCTGTGCCCGACCATTTGCCGAAAAGAACGCGATCTCCCGCTTTGACATCTAAGGGGTGAAGAGCACCACTTTCACCGCGTGTGCCAGAGCCCACGGCAATGACTTCACCTTCTTGGGGTTTTTCCTTGGCAGTGTCAGGAATAATAATACCAGATTTTGTTTTTTCTTCGGATTCAATGCGCTTGACAAGCACACGGTCGTGAAGGGGTTTGAATTTGACTGTCATCGAACACTCCTTATAGGTTAGTTGTTTAAGTTAGGCGTTGTTAGCACTCATACATAGCGAGTGCTAATATTATTAAAACAAGAAAGGATCCTTGTCAAGGGGGTGAGAAAGGCCTGCACTTTTATACGAAACTGAAAAACATCGCTCTAAGAAGAAAATTTCCTTACTAAAAGCGAAAAACAACCACCACTCTTTTTTCAATGCGCCGAGCAAACTTAAAAAATTCTTCTACAGTCCCGTGCAGCCTGAGCAAAAAAATCTAAAAAGTTTCTACCTTGTTGGAGAGGGTTATGATAAAAATTTTACTAATATTAATTTAAAAGCAGGAAAATTTCTATGCTAAGGACTCTGGCAAAATCCCTCTCTCTTTTCATTTTGATAAATAGTACCGTGCAAGGTGGCCTCCTTCCCTCAAAAACAGCTTCTGTCACTCCATCTCCCTCGATTCTTCAAGCCTTTCCAAACTTAACCGTGGTGACGCACCCCTTAATTCAACATAAACTCACGATTATGCGCGACAAAGCAACAGGAACGCTTCTTTTTGGACAACTTCTCCGTGAGATTGCCTTGCTTTTAGGCTATGAAGTGACGCGCTCTCTCGCTGTGAAAGAAAAAATTGTCGAAACGCCCGTGGCCACTGCCAAGGGGTTTGCAATCGACGAAAATGAAATTGTTATTGTTCCTATCATACGCGCGGGCCTTGGTATGGCGGATGGTCTGCATACCCTCATTCCAACAGCAAGTCAGGGGCACATAGGTCTTTACCGTGATCCTGTGAGCAAACAAGCCATTGAATATTTTTTTAAAATACCGACGGTCAATAACCAAACATTTATCATTGTTGATCCTATGTTGGCCACAGGAAATTCTCTTTTGGCAGCCATTGATGGCCTTGTCAAGCGGGGAGTTGCTCCTGAGAAAATTATTGTGATGACCCTTGTCTCCGTTATCGACGGGGTTCGTACGGTCAGTGCAAAATACCCTAAGGTGCGCATTTTTACAGCAGCGGTTGACGAAAAACTCAACGATCATGCCTATATTATTCCGGGACTTGGAGATGCAGGTGATCGTTTGTTTAGAACGAAATAGAGCAAAAAACACTTAAATATCATATTATACTATTATTTTTTTAAAATTTTTTGATAGACTTTTTCTATAAGGGTGCGCGATTTTGTGCACCATCTTCTCATGTGTCTTGGGGGATTTTTTATGAAAAAGACGATAACACTTTTCCTGCTTGCCTCTCTTACTTCGTTTGGACCTTCCTTACAGGCCTCAACAGAAAACAATAAGCAAATTATAGAGATTGAAAAACCGAAAAGACCTACCGAGGAAATCTCAAAAACACAGCGCCTCATGCGCAAAACCTATTGGTCCATTGGGGATACAATGACAGAAAAAAATTTTTATATCTTTAACACGACTGAAAATGAAGTGCCCAAAACAGCTTGGGAGGACCTTCTAGAAGCCATCGATAGTAATCCCGATGATTTTTTAAAAAAATTCAAAAAAAAATTAAGCAAAATTAATCCTAACGACAGTAAGACAGAAATGTCTAAAAAAAGGCAATATTGCCTTTTTCAATATGTTCAAAAGAAGGAAGCTCTTTTCAATCTTGCTGTGTACGCCATCAAACCGGGTAACAAAAATGACCCTCTTGTGCTTGAGGACGAAAAACTCGCAAAGGTTTATATCGAGGAGATTGAAAAAAATCCCAAAAACTGTTTAAAAGATAATACACATCTAAAACTTGTATTGGACCTCGCACAGGCTGGTTTTAATCCTGCAAAAATTGTTTTTTTCCGCCACCATTTTAATAATTTAAGAGGTGCCACAAAGGAAGGGAATCAAACGCTGCTTACGGATTCACTCAAAGAAGTGCTCGAATTGTTTGAAAATAAAAAAATCGACACTAAGAGTTGCGAAAAAAAATTTCTCAAAATAGCAGTTGAGGGCCTAAAAATTGAAAGCATGCACGATATAAGTGAATTAAGCGATGTCACAGATATCTTAGGGTTAGAGAGCATTCCTCCTGAGGTACATATTCAGCTCGTTGTAGAGGCATCAACTCCCGATGAGGAGTTTCCAGACATCCCCTCAAATTATTTTAACCTTAAAAAAACCCATAGCTTTATCGCAGGGGTCTTAGCCCGTGATCCGATTTCATCTAAACGCCGTCAATCACTCCTTGAAAAGCTTTATAAGGACAAAATCATTCATGAAAATGATCGTATGGATAAGATTTTAGAAAAAATGGCTCTTTATGCGACTATAGAATGTGAAGGATATGGCTATGTTTATTACAGTGAGCTTGTCAATTGGTTTGCAGATATCGGAAAAACAAAAGAATATGAGCTTGAGGAAGAAAAACGGTATGAGAACATACAATCTGCGCTAAAAAATCTTGCAAAGATTAACGGGGACCTCTTTGAGAATAATGAAGATATGCTTCAAAAAATACTCAGCTATTCGTACACAATGGAGCCTTCAGATCGCTGGAAGGCTACTGAAGATCTTTTGGAAAAGTTAGAAAAAAATGGCGATGTCGATGGGGCCCAATCCGTGCGTAATATGATCACAACGGCTCTTCAAGTGACCCAGTTGGGGGCGCACACTTGGAAAGCAGAGAAAAGAAAAAGCATATTAATGCGCCTTCTTTTTCCAAAAAATCCTTCTAAAAATGTTTTGAATTATGCCCACGATACATGGGCTGATGCGCTTAAAGGGGCGCTTTTAATGGCGATTAAACAGGAAAAAATCAATCCTTCCCACAAGGCTCTGGCTCAACTATTTGGGATTGAGAAGTCAAATCCTAAAGAGGTGTGGAATGAACTTTTTATATTGGCAGATCAAGCCCACAATAAAAAAGCTCAAGAGGCTATTGTTCATCTTCAAGAAATTCAAGGAAATGACGAATATGCCATGTTTTTAAAATATTATTATAGGGTGCAAAATCTTTGAGTCTTGTAATAATTTTCGACCAAAGGGGGTAATGCTAAAAATTGTGTTGAGCATGATCTCCCCCTTTGTATCTTTTTGTTTTTTCAGTAGACTATAATCTGGAGATCTACCCAAGAAAATGTACTTTCTTTTGTGATTCGAAAAATTCTTCGTCTTTTTTTCTTTTGTGTGCTGGTTGCTTTTGTAATTGGCAGTGTCTACGTCACCTTAGGGCCAAGTGGCCCCTTTGGGCAGACAGAAAATAGTGAAGGTAGTGAAATTTTTATCCCTAAAGGGTCTAGCATTCGAGACATTGCAACCATTCTGTGCCGTGAGAAAATTCTAAGCCACCCTTATGGTTTTATGCTTCGTGCCCTTTTGATGAATAAAGCGGCAAAGCTTAAGGCAGGTGAATATCTTATTCATCAAAAGAGCCCGATGAATCTTATCATTGATAAAATCAGTCGGGGTGATGTAATTCACAGAAGCTTTACTGTGATTGAAGGGGCCCTTGTCTTAGAGGTGGTCGATAGGCTTAAAAAAGATAAGCTTCTTGCGGGAACTATTACGCGTATCCCCGAGGAAGGGCGCCTTTTGCCGGCAACCTATCCCTATCATCGTGGAGAAGATCGCCAGGTGCTTATTGATCGTATGGAAAAAGCGATGGAGGATACTTTACTTGAGTTGTGGGAAAAGCGCCCAGGGGATTGTCTTTTTAAAAATCCTTCCGAGGCTTTGACAATGGCATCAATCATTGAAAAGGAAAGCAGTCAAATCATTACAGAGCAACCCCGTATCGCAGGTGTTTTTAAAAATCGTATGCTTAAAAAGATGCGTCTTCAGTCGGATCCCACCGTTATTTATGGCCTCACACGCGGTGAAAAACCCTTAGGCCGTGCACTTACACGAACAGATTTAAAAGTTGATTCTTTTTATAACACCTATTTATATTTAGGTCTTCCCCCAGCACCTATTGCCTGCCCTCGCAAAGAAGCCATCGAGGCAGCTCTTCACCCTGATGAACACGATGAGTTTTATTTTGTGGCCAATGGCAAAGGTGGACATAACTTTGCAAAAACCCTCGAAGAACATCTAAAAAATGTGCAAAAATGGCGAGAGATTCAGCAGCAAAAACATTATACGGCTGAGAGTAAATAGCTCAAAAATAGTGAGAAAATATCGATGAACACCAAAAATTCTATTCACAGAAGGGGCCTATTACTGGTTCTCTCATCGCCTTCGGGCGCTGGCAAAACAACGATTGCTAAAAAATTGCTCGAGAGTGAGCAACATCTTGATATGTCTGTTTCTGTCACAACGCGTCCTCCTCGTCCCGGTGAAAAAAATGGTGTCGATTATTTTTTTGTGGATGAGCCCACATTTCAAGAGATGCTCCTCCGTGATGCATTTTTAGAGCACGCAAAGGTTTTTGGAAACTCCTATGGGACGCTCAAAGAACCGGTTTTTAATACTCTGAAAAATGGCAAAGATATTATTTTTGATATTGATTGGCAGGGCACACAGCAATTGGCGCTTTATGCGCGCACGGATCTTGTGAGTATTTTTATTCTTCCGCCCAGCGTCAAAGCTCTTGAAGAACGCCTCAATAAACGGGGGCAAGATACGCATGATGTGATGCGTACGCGGATGGATCAAGCGGCTAATGAAATGAGCCACTGGGCGGAATATGATTACGTGATTATTAACAGGGATTTAGAATCAAGTATCCTTGAGGTCCAAAAAATCTTGCACTCTGAGCGTTTAAAGCGTACACGTCAGCTTGGTCTTGTGGATTTTGTTAACACACTCAGGCAAGAGTTATAAAAATCAGTTTTTTATCAACCTAAAATCAAAGAAAAAAACAACTTCCGGGAAACTTTGAAGAAATTAACTTAAGAAGCTCTAATGTAGCAAACGAATGCTTTGATAATGCCTGTGACAAGATTTTGAAAAACAAAGTTCTTAAAAAAATTGATCTGAGTGGCAATGGGTTGGATGAAAAGAGTGAGAACTACATATCGATTCAAGAAGTGCTCGAAAAAATAATAAAAATTAAAAAATGCATGGGCTTAGTTTGAGAACCCACGCTTCTTATCTCTCTAAAGGATCATTTTCCTGCGCTTTACTTTTAATTGAGCTCCGGATCTTTCGACCAATCAATCACTTTTCCACGGGTATCATCCCATCGATAAAGCCATGAAACACCATAAGGAATATAACAATTGTCTGGCTCAGAGTATGCCTCATCCTCCATTGCATGATCTAGGATTATAAAATTATACTCAAGTTCACGGGCGATTTTGAGCAAATCTTCCATGGCATAGGCATTAATTAAATTCGCATGCAAAAGCCATATATGGCGAATATTGCGACCAAAAATTTTTTCAGACGCAGCTCTATAAAAAGCAAACTTTGCCTGTGTATGCGCAAGATACTCAGTAATTATTTTTTCTTTATTTTCCGGATTTTCCGTTAGTTTTTGATTAAACTTCCAATCATCTGTATCAATCGTAACGGGGGCAATTGTATAATTTTCCTTTTTTAAAAAAGTCTCAAAGGGTGCACGTATTTCTTTTGTAGACCCCGTATCAAGGTAGGGATGCCTAAAATATTTATAAGAGAACCCTGCATCTTGCATAAGTTTTTTTGAAATTTTTGCTCCCTTAAGGACGTCCTCTTGAAAGTCTTCAGCCTTTGATTGGCTTAAGTACGGATGGGAATATGTGTGATTTCCAAGGGAATGGCCATACTCAATCCATCGTTTTAGAATCGCTATTTTTTCCTCTGTCCCCCCCTTATCATAGAGGTTTCCCTCATTCACAAAACCAATGGCAGGTGCACCAAAATTCTTTAAAGCCTCTAAAATACTCTCGCTAATGAATTGCTGATCTTCTATTGATAAATCCTGTGGACAGGGAAGATCATCAAATGTTATCGCCACCTCATGCGCACAGGCGAAAGGTGTCACTAAAAATAAGAGTATAAGGATAAAAAGTTTCATTACGACATTACTAGCGTGCTAGGGGTTTAAAGCGAATGCGTTTAGGATCCAACGCATCGGCACCCAGGCGGCGCTTTTTATCCGCCTCGTAACTTTCAAAGTTTCCTTCAAACCACTCCACATGACTCTCGCCCTCAAACGCAAGAATATGTGTGGCACAGCGATCCAGGAAGAAACGATCGTGGGAAATCACAATGGCACATCCCTCGTAGTTTACAAGCCCTTCTTCCAGCGAACGCAGCGTTTCCACATCAAGATCGTTCGTGGGTTCGTCCAAAAGAAGCACATTTGCCCCTGATTTTAAAATGCGTGCCAAATGCACACGGTTGCGCTCACCCCCTGAGAGAAGACCCACTTTTTTTTGCTGATCAGCCCCTCTAAAATTAAAACAAGAGCAGTACGCACGGCTTGGCATCTCGCGCCTGCCCAATTGCACAACATCAAGACCATCCGAGATTTCCTGCCACACAGTTTTATTGGCATCGAGCACATCACGGCTTTGATCCACATAGCCAAGAACGACAGACTCCCCAAGTTTAAGGTCGCCCGCATCAGGTTTTTCTTGCCCTGTGAGCATTCTAAAAAGGGTTGTCTTACCCGCACCATTGGGGCCAATCACCCCCACAATACCGCCGCGTGGAAGCTTAAACGACAAGTCGTCGATTAAAAGTTTGTCGCCAAAAGCTTTTGTAATATTTTTGGCCTCAATCACATTATCGCCCAGGCGCTCTCCAGGCGGAATGAAAATTTGACCATCGCCTTGACCTGTATCGTAGGTTTTGCTCAGGAGTTCCTCATACGCTGCAATACGGGCTTTGCTTTTGGACTGACGGGCCTTGGGCGATTGGCGAATCCACTCAAGTTCTTGAGCCAGTTGCTTTTGGCGCGATTGTTCTTGTTTTTGCTCAAGGACAAGGCGTTTTTGTTTGGCTTCAAGCCATGCGGAATAGTTTCCTTCAAAAGGAATGCCTTCGCCGCGGTCAAGTTCTAAAATCCATCCCACAACATTATCAAGAAAATAACGATCGTGGGTGATCAGAACAACGGTGCCTTTATAGTTTTGAAGATATTTTTCTAGCCATGCCACAGATTCTGCATCAAGGTGGTTCGTAGGCTCGTCTAAAAGTAACAAATCAGGCATTGAGAGCAGCAAGCGACACAGAGCAACACGGCGTTTCTCACCGCCAGAAAGACGCTCAACAGCCCAGTCTCCGGGAGGGCAGCGCAGTGCGTCCATCGCGATATCAACTTTGCGATCAATATCCCATGCATCCACATTATCAATTTTTTCTTGGAGTTCTGCCTGCGTTTCTAAAAGCGCATTCATTTCATCATCAGACATGGGCTCCATAAATTTTTCATTGAGGGCCTCAAAATCCTCTAATAGTTTTTTAATCGACGCCACACCCAGCATCACATTGCCCAGCACATCAAGAGTTGCATCAAGCTCAGGCTCCTGTGCTAAATAGCCGACCTTGACACCCTCTGCGGCCCAGGCTTCCCCTTGAAATTCCTTATCCAAGCCCGCCATAATTTTTAACAGTGTGGACTTACCTGCACCGTTGGGGCCGATGATGCCAATCTTGGCACCGGGGAAAAAAGACAGCCAGATATCTTTTAAGACAGTGCGTCCGCCGGGGTAATGCTTTGAGAGCGATTTAATGACATAAGAATATTGATAGGAGGCCATAAAAAAACACAATTGTAAGATCTAAGAGGTACCCTACCATAGATCATGGTGAATTAAAAAGGGGGTAGCGATCCTCCCCTCATCAGGTTTTTTTTTACTTATTTATTGTTTTTATAGAGGCTACCGAATAGTAAGATCACGATCGTACTTTTGGCATGCATTGTCGAGATCTCGGAAACCATTTTTGGTAATAGTGTTATTTAAAATCCACAATTTTGTGAGGCACGTATTATTCCAAATAATTTCTTTAAGGGAATCAATGCTTTTATCAGAAAGGCCCGTGTCGTAAAAACTAATTTCTTCAATCCCTGAATTCTTCAGGTAAAGACTAAGCGTTTTAAGGCCATTATCCGTCAGATTATTTTCGCCAAGGTTAACTATTTTTATATTTTTATTTTTGCTGAGAGTTTGTCCAAATTTTTCCATACTTTTTTCTGTGATATAAGTATTGTAAAGCGAAAGCTTCTTGACTTCTAAGTTTGAAATCTCATCACAAAGGATATTAAGACCGTTATCTCCGATTGTTTCTTTGTTAAGATCGAGCTCTCCCTCACAAAATTTTTCTTTGACAAGCGTGCGTATCCGATCTTTCTCCTTTTCTTCTTTTAGATCACTCCCCAAAAGAGATGCTGTGCCTGTCAAAAAAAGAATAAAAGCAACTGTGTGTATACAAAAGCGATAAAGCATCATGATTCTTTCTCCTCAAAAATATCTATTAAAGTCTTCCACAGATTATTTTTTATGTCGAGGGGATGATTTCTTGTAAACGTTTGAGGGTGAGAATCTCAGGCAAAACCACAGGCTCGCCCTCTTTTGGATAAAAAACGCAAAAGGGAATGCCTTTTCTGTCAAAGGACTCCAAGAGTGCTGTAATCTCTGGATTGGCATGGGTCCAGTCAGCTTTAAGGACATGAACGCCATGAGCTTTGAAGAGGTCTTGAGCATTTTTCGACGCTAACACATGCTCATTCATTTGACACGTCAAACACCACGCAGCTGTTGCATAGACCAGCGTTGGCTCCTTGAGTGCAATGGCACGATCGAGTTTTTCTTTTGAATAGAGAGAGTCATGATAGCAAGATTCATTTTTAGTGTTATCACTAACTAATATCCAAAAAGGTAGTGCTATACTGAGTGCTGAAGAAAACATTGTGATTTTTGTGAAAAGATTTTTTCTACCAACGTTATTTTTTAAAATCCATAGGGCAAAAGCTAAAGCAACAAGGGTCCAACCGCTATAAAAAATACCGCTTGGTCCTACCTCGTGTATTAAAATCCATATTAGCCAAACAAGTGTAAGGTAAAGGGGAAAGGCCAAGAATTCTTTGAGTTGAATCATCCAAGGGCCTGGCTTGGGAAGTCTGTTTTTTTTGATAGGAAGAAAACTGAGGCATAAAAAAGGAAAAGCAAGGCCAAGACCTAAAAACATCATTGTCAGAAGAATCATCCAGGCATTTTTTGTAAAGGCGTATCCAATAGCTGTGGCCATGAAGGGGGCTGTGCAGGGTGTTGCCACTAATGTAGCCAAAATACCTGTCAAGAACGGGGATAAAAACGCATGGGAGGTTTCTAATTTTTTGGAAAGCTTTTCGCTTACTTTTCCCCCTGTCCAGGAAATATGAAAAAATCCTGAAAGATTGAGGGCAATTAAAAACAAAAGCCCTATCATAAAAAGGATAAAGGGCGGTGACTGCATTTGAAACCCCCAGCCTATGGCCGTACCTGTATGCTTTAGCGCAATCATCACCCCACCTAGACAAAGAAAAGATGCCACAATCCCAAGGGTGTATGCCACCCCTTCTCTTTTTTTGGAGGAGTTTTCGTGCTGAATAAGACTTAAGATTTTTAGAGAAAGAACCGGAAACACACAGGGCATTGCGTTCAAAATAATACCACCTAGAAAGGCACAGGCGAGCATAAGAATGTTTTGTATTAGGGGATTTATTGTGTGTGTGAGGGTGATATCAAAAGCTTTTATCCCATTTTTCATATCAAATATCAAAAGCCCTGACGTTGTGGCGATATCTTTCTCATTTCTAAGGGGCACTTGAATATAAAAATGATTATCATCCATTTCAAAGGTTTGAGGCGCATGATCATCGACCCACAGATCCTGGCGAGGGAGAAAATTAATTTTTTGAATAGGGTTTATCTCGTCTTTTGGATTTTCAAAAATAAGAGCCTTTGGCACAATAATCGTCAGCATTTTTTGATGCTGTGTGTAGGTTAAAATTTCTGTGATTTTATGGGGCGTTTTTTGTTTGATAAGATCAGGAATTTCTTTGGAGCGCGGCTCTTTTGAGAGAGGTAGATTCAGTGAAAGTGTTGTTTTTTCAGGCACACAGAGGTTCGAACACACAAGCCACTTGGCCTTGAGCGTGAGCTGAATAAAGTTTTTATCATAATTTTCAGGGACATGAATCTCTGTAAAATAATAGGTTTTTCCTGTGTATCCATAGCTCGTGCTGTGTTCACTTCTCAAAATAGACGGTGTTGACCACAGAATGGGTCCCGCTTTTAGACCATCGTCAAGCGTCCATTCGAACGTTGCTTCAAGTCCTGCATCACCGGGGTTTTCCCAATATAACGATTGATTGGCTTCGGGTTCTAAGACAAGTGCAACCCAAAAAGATCCGCCTTTGGAGGGATTTGAAAGTGCGATAAGGGAAGCCTTTGTGTGGGGTGTCGCTGCAGAAAAAGTATTCGCACCGGTTATTAAAATAAAAAAGCTTAAAAAAAAGCTGAAGACAACAGACATAGACACGGAGGTAATTCTAAAAAATCTATTTTATTAAAAGCGTGATCTTTCCCATCGAGCAAGTTAAAAATCCCACTTGCTATCTCTTAAAACTTCAGAGAATATCGAGGAAGAAGGAAACTAAGACTTTGGAGACTTTATGTCAGGGACGCACACACACGAAATCATCACAGAGGATCTTCCCCGTTGGGACCTATCGGATTTTTATCACTCCCCAGAGGATTCAAAACTTCAGACGGATATGGAAAGTCTGCAAAAAGATGTGAAGGCCTTCGTACAAAAACAAGGAACGATTAAAAATCGTCTCTCAGAGCTGTATGATGATCTGATGATTTTTCAAGATATTGCACAGCGTTCATCAAAATTATCGTCTTATTCCTATTTGAATTTTGCAACGCAAATGACGAATGAAAAGGCAAAAGCCTTTGAGCAAAAAGTCAGTGAGTTTCAAACAAGTCTTTGGACGGATTTGATTTTTTTCACGCATGAAATTCAAGAGCTCAGTGATGAAGATATGGAAAAAGCGTATGCTTCTAATGCAGCATTAAAAACGTATAAGCCATGGCTGGATCATACGCGCGTCTATAAAGATCACATGTTAGAGCTTCCCCAGGAGCAAATTCTTGTGCAAAAAGATCTCACATCGAGTGCGGCGTGGGTGCGTCTTTATGATCAAACACTGGCGGAGATGATGTTTAAGGACCATAAGGGTGTCTCGCTGAATCTTTCGCAAGTGCTTGAGCGGATGTCTGATCCTGAGGCAGCGGTGCGTCAAGAAGCAGCAGAGTTATTATCCCAGGAGCTTTCGTCTAAAAAATCACTGCTGACGCTTATTTTTAATACTCTTTTAAAGGATAAGGAGATTAATGATAATCTTCGTCGCTATCCTTCACCTTGGACGTCGCGCCATTTGGCCAATCAAATCGAAGAAGAGGTTGTGGATGCGCTCGTGGCGACGGTAAAGGATAATTATGACGTGTGTCATCGTTATTATGCGTGGAAAGCGAAGCAATTTGGTGTGAAGCGTCTTGAGTATTGGGACCGTAATGCCCCACTTTCTCATGCAGCAGACCCTAAAACATCGTGGGATGACGCCAAAAAAATAGTTTTTGAAGCGTATCATGCTTTTTGCCCTAAGATTGCTGCTATTGGGAAAAAATTTTTTGATCATGATTGGATCGACGTTCCAGCCTATGCAGGCAAAACTTCTGGCGCATTTTCCCACCCCACAACGCCGGATGTTCATCCTTACCTTATGCTTAATTTTATTGGCAAGCGCCGCGACGTGATGACGCTCGCCCACGAGCTTGGTCACGGCGTGCATCAGTATTTATCGAACGCACAGCCCTATCTTTTAACGCATACTCCACTGACGGTAGCCGAGACGGCTTCTGTGTTTGGTGAGATGCTAGCGTTCCGTTCCATGCTCTCAAAAGCAAAAACGAAAGATGAAAAACGCAGCCTCCTTGCGGGGAAGATCGAGGACATGATCAACACAGTTTTTCGCCAAATTTCTTTTCATGAATTCGAAGTTTTCTTGCACACAAAGCGCAAAGAGGGCGAGCTTTCTTATGATGATTTTACAAAGGCGTGGGAAAAAACACAGCGCGAGGCCCTTGGCGATGCCGTGCATTTGCATCCGCTCAGCCATAATTTTTGGGGCTATATTTCCCACTTTTTGCACGTACCTTTTTATGTGTATGCCTATGCATTTGGTGATTGTTTGGTCAATAGTCTTTATAGTGTGTACCTTTCAAAGACAGTTCCTGACTTTCAAGAGCGTTATGTGCATCTGCTCAGTCAAGGAGGAAGCCAGACGTATGATAATCTTTTAAAACCCTTTGGGCTTGATCCTAAAAATAAATCTTTTTGGCAGGGTGGGATCGATGTCATTAAGGAACTTTTGGGGGAACTTGAAGCTCTTTAATCCCATAGTTTTTCCTCTTTTAATCCATATTTGTCTCATTTTTTAGGAAGTATTGGTGTATTTCCCCAAAAAACAAGGAAAAATGAGCTCTCGATATCCTAAAAAGAGGCAAAGACTTTGTAAAAAATTACTTTTTCCACCTCTTTTTGTGTGTTTTTCAGGGATATTGTGCTCATTTCCCCTTAAAATAGTCATTTTCCTCCAATTTTTGGCGATTTTCGGAATAATTTCCCTTTTTTGACACGAAATTTTAGATTTTTGAGCCTTTTTCTTCACTATTTTAGGGCAAAAAATCACTATCAGAATCACCCCTAAAAATCCTAAGAATGTAAAGCCTTCATCTCCCTAACCTACTGAATTTCTTTTGTGAGTGTTGACATTAAAAATGTGTAAACAATGAAACACTTCGTAATATACCTATCATTGCATCGAAGGAAAAAATGGCAGATCCTATAATTAAGACCCATTGTTATTGATGCATTTATGCTGCTCACTTCTCAAAAAACACTTAAAAACTCTGTATCCTGCACGGGTGTTGGCGTTCATTCAGGTCAAACAGCGTCCCTTACGTTTCATGGAGCCCCTGCCCATACGGGTATTGTGTTTTTGCGAGGTGACCTCAGCACAAAAACAGAGGATTTTATCTCCTCGCATATTCATTCCGTCGTTGATACAGCGTTTTGTACGACCCTCGCGAATAAGCGCGGTCATAAGGCACGGACTGTGGAGCATGTTCTTGCAGCCTTCAAAGGATGTGGCATTGACAATGCTATTGTGGAGCTTCATGGCGAGGAAGTGCCTATTATGGATGGCAGTGCTGCTCCCTTTGTTGAAATGATCGAGCGTGCCGGCGTTCTTTTGCAGGATACGCCGACAGCAATGATTAAGATAAAACGCCCTGTCAGCGTGGCTTTTGGGGACAGTAAAGCTATGCTCATTCCTGATGAAACTTTCAATCTTCAGATGACATTCAATGCGGGGCGTCGCCTCAATAACCTATCTTGGACCTTTGATTTTAGCCCAACCTTTGATCATTTTCGCGACCATATTGCATCCGCACGGACGTTTGGTTTTTATGAGGACGCAGAAAAAATGTGGGCAGCAGGTCTTGCGAAGGGGACCTCTTTGGATAATACAGTTGTCTTTCAAGACGGCATCCTCATGAACACCTCAGGGCTTAGATTTCAAGACGAAATGGTCCGTCACAAGCTTCTCGATGCGTTGGGCGATTTAGCGCTTTTAGGGCGCTCAATCCAAGGAAAATTTATTGGCGTAAATTCAGGCCACACGCTGCACTATAAGCTCATGCAAGAAGTGTTGAGCTCTGAGGATAATTATTCTTTTTAAACTTTTCCACTGATTGCAAACGTTTTTTGTATTCCTTTAATAGTAGTATCTTTGACCCTGCTGGGGAGCGGGCGCGCATTGTTGCTGATTTTGAACCATCGCAGGGTTTTGAGGTTGATACATCTGTGGTTGAGGATAGAGCTGTTGTTGCTGTGGGTAGTTTCCTTGATAGGAGGGAGCTTGTGGCGTTTGATAACTATGATTCCCCTCATATCCACCATGCGGCAACTCCCGACGATACTCAACGGGCGGCTGATTTCCTGAAGAATACTCCTGAGGTTGAGGCATTTGCTGATGTGAATGTATTTGTGAAGGCATTGATGGGTGTGGAGGCGCTGGTGGTGCGTATCCCTGTGGCAAGGGATGTTGAGTTTGGGGGGGCAATTGATTTTGCCCTTGATAGGGACCATTTTGCGGGTTTTGCGGCGGCATAGGCGAAGAGGGTGGTTGTGCTACCTGACCTTGAAAAAATTTTTTAGCTTCTTGACGACTATAGCGAGATGCTGCATAAATACCCCCTACGGCGTTTGTGTGCACACGATTTGCTGCATAATTTGCAAAAGGTTGAAGGGGTGCTGGAATTTTTGACTGCGCTATGCCAAGCGTACCTTCCACGCGGCTCACAACATTGGCTAAAAATTCATGCTGTTTTTCAGCAACCGCACGAGAAGCCACACGGGAAAGGTCGCTCCTCTCTCCATTCTTACTTTGAGGAGGCGCACTCTGACTTGCCTGAGCCCATGTTTGCGTGGGAGGCTTTGGACTTTCTGGAAATGTTTTATAGGCGACTAGAAAGCCTACAGCAAAGAAAAGAGCGCCCAGGAACATAAGCCCCATCATAAGACCGAAAATGGATAATTTATTCATTGCAAACCAAAATTCTTGAATGATCCAGTGGTTAATAAAAGGAATTTCCTTAAAAGACTTTAGAAAAGAATCACGCCATTTTTTTGATTGAACCTTTGGCGGTGATGAGGGATAGGGGTGAAAAAATCCTGTCGTGCGTGCATCAATAACCTTCATATTTGTCAGGGACAAAGGTGCCGCAATCACAGAGGGGATCCCGCTCATTTTTTTGTGCAAAGGGCTTTTCGATTGACTTTTTAGAGAAGAGGGAGCGACAAAAGCGGCGTGATTTTTGTGTAGCACTTGCATCCGTCACCCTTTTTTAAAAAAAATTCTCTTTAACTTTAGACGATTTATAGCCGTTACACACGCTTATTTTTTTATAGTGTGAACCTATGATGTTTTTTTACTTCTCAAAAACCATGAACGCGAGTGGGACGGTTGAAAAGAGCCTCTATCACATGCTCAAGAGGAGCGCCGTCAATAACATCACTCACAGCTGTGCATAAAGGCATATCAATATCATACGCCTTTGCAAGCTTTAGAATAGGAGAAAGACTATAGTAACCTTCACTGAGCGGATGTCCCTCACTCAGAATTTCTTCGATAGATTGCCCTTTTGCAAGCTTCATCCCGAGACTGAAATTACGGGATTTAGGGCTTGAGCATGTTAGTGTTAAATCCCCCACACCTGCAGGGCCCAGAAAAGTTTCCAAACGTGCGCCAAGGGCCAGTCCAAGGCGCGTCATCTCTGCAAGACCGCGCGCCATCAAGGCCGCCATTGCATTTTTTCCAAGCCCTCGCTCTTCAACGATGCCACATCCGATAGCTAATACATTTTTCACAACGCCCGCAACCTCAATACCCGTATAATCCGTTGTCGGGTAAACACGAAAAGTTTTGTGCGCAAAAAGCTTGATAAGCTGAGGATTGTGGGTCGCAAGAGACGCTGCTGCGGGTAAATTATCCACAAGCTCTATGGCAAAATTGGGGCCTGAAAGAAGCGAAAGAGGGTTTGGAAGAATATTTTTAACACTATCATAGGGAAACAACGGCAAGGGATCGTGATCAATAATGCCTTTGCTTGTTAAAATAACCGGAATGTCTTTAGGAATAAATGGCGTGAGAGCATGGATGCTTTCAGGCAAAAGCTGCGCAGGAATCGCAACGATGATCGCATCTGCATTTTTTAAAACAGCGGTTGATGTTGTCGCTGCTATATCGTGCGGTAAAGCAAGATTTTTAAAATAATTTTTATTGGTATGATGGTGTGTTATTTCATCAGCCTGAGAAGCGTCTTTGACAAGAAATGTTACTTGATGATGTGCACGGTGACATGTAAGGGCAAGAGCTGTGCCAAAAGACCCTGCACCCACAACAATAATAGAATGTTTTTTCATTTTTAGGTCTCAAGTCCTTTTAAGCAGTACAGGGATTAAATCGTCGCCATTATCGATGATAAAAAACAAAAAGCGCAACAACTCATTTTAGAATTTTACTCAAACTATAATGTGGTAAGACCACACGCATAGGCAAAAATCTCAAGAGGATGAGCATGATGAAATAGGCTTTTTTGATGAGCATCAGAGGAAGAGACGTCGACGATTTGCACCTCCATCCCCTGACGAATATGCTGTGCCGCAAGAGGGCATTCGGATGCTATATATTTATTCTGATGATGGATAGCCTGTTTAAAAACAGGTGTTCCTACATAGAGAGCTGTATCAAAATTTTCCTTCATCATTCCCCAAGAGCCGCCATGGCCCGAACAGCGCTCAATAATATTCACAATCGTATCAGGAATAAAACGCAGGAGCTCCGCTGCTTTTGCGCCTATGTTTTGAGCACGGCTGTGGCAAGCCAAATGCAACGTCACATGATCGCCAAGAGGATGAGGTTTTTCGGGGAATCCCTTTTTCTTAATCAGTTGAACCAAATACTCACTGACATCCATCGTATGTTTTGCAAGGCGCTGAATATTGTTTTGTTGTGGCAAAAGCAAGGGCCATTCTTGTTTGAGCATTAGCGTGCACGAGGGGAAAAGACCAAGAATCTTATACCCTTTATCAATCCACGGGGCAAAAATATCCGCAATATGCTCGGCTGTTTTCGCAACCTTCGAAAGATTTCCTTGCTCAAGCAAAGGCATTCCACAGCATCCAGGATAAAGAACCTCTGTCTCCACACCATGATGCTTAAGAAGCTTAAGTGCAGCTTCAGCAACGGATGTTTGATGGTAGTTGCCATAGCATGTGGCATAAAGAACGACTTTTTCGCCAAAACCAGGGGCTTTTTCATTCGCAGGGATAGAGTTTTTCAGCGATTTTGCCACAAAGGTTTCTTTTTCAAATTTAGGCACAAAAGCCCTTTTGTCGATACCTGTTACTTTTTCAATCATGGGGCGTGTGAGCGTATTTTTTTCATCAAGTGCCCAATTGACAAGAGGTGCAAAAGGCTTCGCTAGGCTTGCATTTCTGTCCATCTTCACGATTTCTTTTTGCACAAAGGGTGTGCTTTTTTTCTGCTGCTCGACGGCCCGATAGCGCAGCATTAGATGGGGAAAATCAATATTAAACGGGTGAGGAGGAACATAAGGACATTTGTTCACAAAACACATATCGCACAAGGTGCACGCCTCAACAACAGGTTTAAAATCCTCACTTTTTACAGAATCAAGCTCACCTGTAGGGCTGTTATCGACAAGATCAAACAGCCGTGGAAAGCTGTCACATAAGTTAAAACAGCGCCGACACCCATGGCAAACATCAAAAACACGGCGCATTTCCTCATCAAGGGTCTGTTCATCATAAAATGCAGGATCCTCCCACTCGATGGGGTGACGTGTTGGTGCATCTTTATCTTTTATTGTCATGGACGCATTATTTTTTTTATTAGTTTACAACCGAGTTTAACGCAAAAGCCTTTGCCTGCCTATGATAAAACACCCAAGGCTTGCGGAAACAATTTTTTTTATAAAAAAATTACTAAAATAATATTGAAATTTAAGTAAATAATTATACTTTTTCCTCCGTAAGGTGAAAACTCAAGTGGAGGATACGGCCATGGCTATTATTAATGAAACCACAAATAACAATACCCTTAACGATACCGGAACGGGTGATATCATCAGTGATTCTGGTAATAATAACATTGATAATCTTGAAGGAAGACTGCAAAGAGACTATGTCACAGGAAGCAATGAAACAGTCAATGTTTCTGGACTCCTTAATTCTGTTAACTTCAGAGGCGGCACACCAGGTTCAACAGATTTACTAAATCTTATAGGTTCTGCCACAGCTGCTATGATTACATCAACGGGTACCGATCAATCTGCCCTTGATCTTACTCTAAGTCAGTCGGGAACATCTACTGTCAGCTTACTCGATAGTCAAAGTGACACCCTCACGATAAAGAGTGGATTTAACAATGTCGTGGTTGGCAGTGGTAATGATACATTTGTCATCAATGGCGGATCGAATAGCGTTACTGAAGGCAATGGTGCCGATTCGACCAGTATCTCAGGTGGAAGCAATAGTGTAACGCTGGGAAATGGTGTTAATGAAGTGACACTCTCGGGTGGAACAACCAACCTCAACGCAAGGGCGAGTGCTGAAGGCACAACTATTTATGACAATGGCGGTATTAATACCATTACAGGTAATGCTAATGAGGCGGTTGTTTTCAATGGCTCTCGTTTGAGCTACCTCGTTCAAATTGTCAGTGGAACCGCTGGAAGTGCAACTGCAAACTATGAAATTACAGATCTTTCTCATCCCGGCGTCCGTACTTATCTGTCGGGTAATGAAAATCTTTATTGGGGAGGCACAACAGCGGCCGGTCCATATCAAGGGGAATCTCTTGCAACAGCTATCACAGATAGCCATACAACATTTTCAGGAGATATCGGTGATAAGTCTGTGACAGACGTAGCTGTTACCTATAGTTTAGCAGGGGCGGAGCAATTTGCGCCAAATCCAATGGTCTCTGGTCAGATAACTGTTTCAGACGCCATTAATCCAACAGAGGCACAGATGGTAGCAGGCGCCTATAGTGGCACTTACGGAGCACTCACACTAGCAGCAAATGGTGCCTATCAGTATGTTCTTAACGATCAAAATACTGCTGTTAAGGCACTGCTTACAGGGCAATATCTGACAGACACAATTACAGTCCATAGTGCAGATGGTACAGCACTGAATATCCTGATTACAGTGAATGGTACAAATGACCCCGCTGAAATTTTTCTTGCTAATGGTGATCATGATTCAGCAGTACTTTCTCAACCAAACTATGTTTGGGGCCTTCTCCCTAATTTAACTCCTGGATGGATTGCACAAAGCACTCCCTCGACGTCTGCTCATATCACAGTTTTTGATCCTGATTTAAATCAGTCTGCTTTTCAAGCAGAGACTAATGTTGCAGGAGCATATGGTACATTTTCGATCGATGCGAGTGGTAATTGGTCCTATACAGAAAATGTTACTAGTAGTGCTGTTATGAGTATTCCTAATGGCACAACTGTAACCGATAGCTTCCAAGTGCTTTCTCTGGATGGCTCGGCAAGTCATACGATCAGCATAAATGTTACAGGTATTCAACAACCCATTCAGTCATCTTTCGTACCTGTTCAGTCATCTTTCGTACCTGCAGCTGCTAATCTTGATATTGCTCAACATGCTGCAGGCACACCTATTGTTGTTGGTGAACTCACAGCTGTATCACCTAATTATACGCCTCAGGCAAGTGATTTTCAGTTATCGGATGCGAATTTTCAGATTGTTGCAGACCCCCTTCATCCAGGACAATTTTTGGTTGAAACCAATGCTACATTTGATTTTATTAATGATCCAAATCTGCAGATTCTCGCACCGGGTGTTTTACAAGAAGATTTTTCTGTTTCATCAACGGTTCCAGGATCAAATGCCGTCAATGTCGCGCTTGCAGTGAACCCAGAAGCCTTTTTTACACATAGCAATGGAACAGAGGCCATTGATGCAAGTAATATGGCGATTGATTCGAATTCGCCTGATCCACTTGTTGCACAGGCTTTGGGTTACTATGACCAAAGTAGTCTCTACAATACACTGGATTCCAATAACATCATTACCCTCAATGAGTCATTCTATGGCTATGCAGGCACAGATAATCCTCTAGCACAGGATTTACAATTGGGTAGTGGTGAGGACACAGTCAATTTTGATGCGGGTACGAATACTGTGATTGCCGGAAGTAACAACGATACTTACAATCTTAATGACAGCGGTAATACAATCGACATAAATGACACTTCCAGCGGTACAATCCAAACAGCTGTGGATACAGCAGGTGGCAATGCTTTTAATATTATGACTGCTGCATCTGCAGTTCTGTCAGGCATGGATCTAGAATTAACAAACACAGGCTCTGCTGCTGATGATCTAAACCTCAGTGGAACAATGACAGGTAATACAATTCATGTCACTGATAGTGCCAATGCAGACAATCTCACTTTCATAGCTGCAACGGCTTCGGGTGATACAATCACTATGGGCACAGGTGGAAGTCAGGTTATGGTCGAAGCCAACAGCTCACTGTCCTCTGAAAGTTTATATCTTTCAGGTGGAGCAAATACATTAGAAGTTGATTCTTCTAGTGTATTCACCGGAAACTATGTTGAGCTTCAAAGCCCAGCCCCTGCTCCTGCTTCACTCAGTGTAACATTTGATGCGGCAAGCAGTGATGGTGGTTCCAACCAATTTTTAATGCAAGGACAAAGTGCTGAGAGTCTCACTCTTACGAATGCTTCATACGATTTTGTCTATATGGATAACGCCGCAGCTGCGTCTGCTACGCTCAACAATTCTGCCAATAACTATATCGAGACAGATGGCTCAGGCGTTGATACTGTAAACCTTAACGGATCAACATCAGATCAAATCTATTCCTTTGGTTACCCATCGCAGGTTGTTCTCAACCTTTCTGGTGTAGTATCAGGACTTTCTGCTGGTCTCTCGCAAGACGCAAGTGGTGACAATGTTAATTACATTGCTGCAACGGCTTCGGGTGATACACTGCTTCTTGGCAGTGGTGATAACACTGTTTCTGTTGAAAACTCAAGCACTCTCAATCTTGAGACCATGAACTTTAGCGATGGTAGTAACAACCTTAATGTCGATAGTTCAAGTACAATGGCTGGCGCTACAATTAATCTCGGAAGCAACAACGGAAACTCATCTCTAACGGTTGACTTTGCAGCCCTTAGTTCTGATGGAGGATCTAACACTTTCTCCCTTAACGGGTCACAGGATGAGAGCCTTTCTCTTATCAATGCATCGAATGATCAAGTCTCTATCCTTGATGGTGGCAACGATTCTATTTCGATGTCAAATACAAGCGGTGACTCTATCACTGTTCTTGGAAGTGGTAGCGAGACAATGACTTTCGATAATTCCTCAGGGGATTCGGTTCTCTCATTGGCAAGTGGCGGTGAAAATATTACGCTGAGTGGTAATATTTCTTCAGATATTATCAATACATCAAATGATGCAACGGCTGGCAATCACATTAATTACATCGCTGCAACAGCCTCGGGTGATACAATCAGTCTTGGTGATGGTAATGGCGACAGTGTAACCATTAGCAATACAACGCCAGGTGTGACAACAGACTTTAGCGCTGTAACAGGCGAGACCTTTAACTTCGGTGCGGGTACTGGTGATTCGCTCACCGTTGTTGCAGATGGCCCTGGAAATAGTGGATCCTATCTCTATGACTCTACCATTAATATCGCTGCAGATGGTGCAGTCGGCAGCAATTCAAGTTTCACCTATAATGCTCAAGATATCTTTGGAGATGGTGGCTGGAATAACGGTACAAATACGTTTAATCTCGATGGTGCAGGTAATGTCACGTCAGACTTTACCCACGTATTTGGAGATACGATCAACGTAAATAATACAGGCGGTCTCACATCAATTAGTATAACAGACGCCAATGTCTTTAATTTTAATTATAATAATGACATTAATATCAATGTGTCGAATAACCAAACAACGCTGAATGAGGATATCGGTGGACATATGATTAATATCGTAGGGCAGAGCAACGATACTTTTATTCTGAATAATGCTGGAAATTCTGCAGACACGGTTAATATGTCAGGCACTTATTTTAATAACACAGTCGCGATTAATGAGGCCGCAAATGCCACGCCTGCAAACAGCGACACCATACTCAACTTGACTAACTTCTTCAATGGCGATCCTGCAAATACAGTCGAACTTACCAATCTTGGTGATCACTCTGGCAACCCAATAGACATGCTAACGCTAGAAGGAATGACAAATGTTAGTGACAAGGCTGGACACGCTGTTCTTAACATTGCTTCTGGTCCAGAGGCTGGTGCAGCTGTTGAATTTACAACTGTAGCTTACAACGGCAGCAGTATCTCTGATTACGCAACAACAATTGAGGCACACCTCAAAGCATTTGCTTAATCAAAAACTCTTACTTTATCTTCTTATTCTCTGGCCCCTGTCGAAGGGGCCTTTTTATATGCTTTTACTGACTACCAGTGCCACTCAAAGCGTGCCACAACAGCATTGGATGTGTGATAGCGTTGAAGCGTTGAGGTCACACCAAGGAGTGTTTTAAACTTCTTATCAACGTTAAAAACACTTGCGTACAAGGTAAAGTAAGTCGCTGCACGACCAAAACCTCGCGTAGGCACGGACATCGTTTGGGCAAGACCGGATGTTAAACTGACATTGCCTGTACCGCCATTATTGCTTGTACCCGTTTCATAGCCTTGCTCCACAATACCTGTAATTTTCCACTCATAAGCACCGTTGCTTGTGGTCCACTTGCGCCTCAGACCAATACCTGCATAAGGCTCAAGAGAGTGGGTATTGCGTCGCGCATAGCGTTGGTTATAGATCCCCGCATTTGTTTCTGAAAACCCTGAACGCGAGATAAATCCTCCGCTCACACCAACGCTTGGACGAACAGAAAACCCATTTTTCATAGGAAAGACCCAGGATGTTAAAAAGTTCCCCATTAACGCACTGCTATTTAAGCTTCCCTTGGCGAGATAAAGTGATCCGGGGGTTGGGCTACCATAACGTTTGGAATGGAGACGTGTGTAAAAACCATTCACGTTAAGATCATAGCGCCCATTCGATAAAAACTCTTTGGAATGATAAACGCCTAAGGATGTTGTATTGCTTGACACTTTTGTATTAAATGATGTTGAACCAGGAAGACGTTGCTGACCTAAACCTGCACTCGCTGTAATACCAACAACCCAGCGCCCTGCAAGCGAGCGACGCTCGAGCCCCATCGCAGCCCCTTCAAAGCGGTCTTTAGAGTGAACGCGTGTATTAATATTTCTCGTGTTCCCTTGGATATAGTAAGGGGAAATCCAAAAACCATGTTCACGGTTTTCACTCACAATAGGACCATTCTCTGCAAGGGCTTGAAGGACTGATTCTTTTGTATCTTTTGAGGATGATGCTATGGATTGATGGGTTAAATGGGTGACGCCCGTTGCTTGGAAGCGGTTATGTGGTGTTGTTTTTCCTCTTGAATTAAAACTAAGTTTATTAAAGTTGAATGCTGATCCAGGATCAGAAGTCCATGCTCCTGAGAGAGGAAGGCTTGATGTTAAATTTGTCATGTTATCGTTAATACCACCGCTAGGATCAGAAAGTGTTGCCAAATTTGCTGGTGCTGTAGCTGTCAGTGTTATGACACCTCCTACACCACTTCCATAGTTAATGCCTAATACTTCAGCAAAACCAATAGGTTGGATCGCCGCAAAATTACCGGTAAGATTACCCCCATAGGATGCGATTGTATACGTTCCACCAGAAGCTGGAACTGTTCCATCTGTCTCGACAGCAAGGGTGCTTCCTGTCACTATAAGATTTCCAGATGCCATAATTTCTCCTGACGTGCTATTGCCGGAAAGTCCTACTTCATAGGTGGATCCAGAGCTCAATGTAACATTCGCACCTTGGGTTACGCCATATCCACCAAGTGTTGCACCACTACTGACAGTGATGTTACCTGTTGTAGAGAAAGTTGAGGTCCCATGCGTCGAGTCGCCCACAAGAAGGCTGCCTCCTGTAACAGAAACAGCCGCTGCTCCCACACTTGACGACCCATTAAGCGTTAACGTTCCAGTCGTTGCTTTTGTAAAACTAGCCATACTGCCAAAACCGCCTGAATAGGTTCCGCCATTAACGATAAGGCCATTGGTACCGCCACTGAAGCTACCCATAGATCCTGTAAGATTTTGAATCGTAAGTGCGCCCGTCATACCTGAAAAAGTAAGGGTGCCATCATTTTGAAGATTGGGAACAGACGTTGCAGTCGTATTTGTAAAAGTCATCCCTCCTTGATTGAGATAAAGCCCTGTTCCTGCAAGCGTACCGCTATTGAAAAATGCGCCACCCGTCTGGTTAGTAAATGCGCCATTGTTGGTCAATGTCCCAGAATTGGTAAATGTTGCAGCATTCGTGTTGGTCACAGTGCCACTTGTATTGATGGTTAAGATACTTGTGCTATTAAAAATACCTTGGTTAAGAATGGCCCCTGTGCCATTCGTTATTATCGTTCCGTTGTTTGTAATCGTTGCTGTGCTATCATTTTTAAGGGTTGCACCGGTATTAATATTAAATGCTGTACTTGCGTTGGTGATGGTATATGGAGCGCTCGTACCTGTGTTCGCATTTTCAAAAGTGCCACTATTGATATTAACAGTATCC
>JAKBAR010000009.1 GCA_021808925.1 Pseudomonadota bacterium
GATGTCGGAAAAATTTTTGAAAAAACCCATTATTGAGTAAAAAAAGAGAAAAAAACGCCAAATTTAGTGAAAAAATCTCTTTTTTCAAGGAAAATCCTTCAAAAATTACCTGAAAAACACAAAAAATAGCGAAAAAAATAGGATTTTCGAAGGAAAATCTAGTGGCGCACTGATAAGAAAAATTTTTAAACAAAATCTTATTAATTGATTGGCCTACTCCCCTCTTTTCAAGCAGCCGTCGCGAGACCATCGAGGAAATTTCGCGTTAAAATCCCACCTTTATGCTGTTTAAAATAGTCTTGAAGCCTTGAAATCTCTTGGTCTTTTAGATCCTCGAGAATTTGAGACTCAATTTTATAGGAACCATAAATTCTGCTTTCGATCCGTAACAAAGGATGCATATAAACAGCCGCCCCTTGAACACTTGTCGGCCACTGCAATGGGCAAAATTCCTCGAGCATGACTGTCACAAGGTGGGGCATCACGGACACTATTCCCTTTTGATCTTTATGAACATTCATCGAGAAAATCTCTGCCTTATCATGAAAAATTTTAATAGCCCCCGAGCGCAATGTTGAGAAAAAAGGAAGATGCCCCACCATCACACCTATATCCCCCTCAACAGCAGGACAAACGACCATTGTGGCATTCTCAAGCCACAGCAGCTCTGTGTAAGGTGTTAGAATTTTCAAAGAAAGCATCGCAGGATGGGTCATAAAAAGCATACTTCTTAGCAGCATGAATCGCTTTGTCTATGTTAGCGGTCTTGCCAAAATGATTCAAGGCCTTGCCGAGAGCACTCAAACATAAAATAATGTTGGAAGATCTGCACGTTTGTCCCATTGCTCCTATACGTAGGCTTTTATCTTCCCATTCTCCAAGGCCATTGCTTATCTCTATATGATGGTGATGGGCTATAAATTGACGCAATTCAGCCCCTGATAGTCCCTCTGGAATGTCAAGTACGTTCACCAAAGGCAACCTCTCCAAAGGATTTTTAACACGGTGCTTCATCCCAAGAATCTCAAGTCCCTGTGAGAGCGCTTTTGTATTCATTGAATGCCGTGTCCACACAGACTCGATACCCTCCTCATAGATCATTAGCAATCCTTCATGCAGAGCATAAAAAGAATGCGCAGGGGATGTGTGAGGATAAAAACGCTTCACAGGACATATATATCCTAAATCATAGATAGCACTTAGGTTTAAACACCAATTTTGAACAGGCGTTTTTCGACATTTTATTTTATGAAGAGCCCTTGGACTCAAACTCAAAGGTGCTAAGCCTGGCGGACAGGACAAACACTTTTGAGGATTTGCATAAACAGCATCAAGCCCCCACTCTTCCACATATAAGGGAATACCTCCCAGCGTGGCTGCACTATCACACAACGTTAAGGCCCCATATTTTTCAGCTATGGTGGCAATACTCTTGATATCGGACACAACACCTGTTGAGCTCTCACCATGCACAAAGCAAATGAGTTTTATATCTTTTTCATCTTTTAAAGCCTCTTCAAGACGCTCAGTTGATAAAGCCTCCCCAAGGGGATGAGTGAGCATTGTAATGCGCGCACCATAAATAGTCGCCATTTCTTTCATACGCTGCCCGTACAAACCATTGCTCAAAATGACAACATGATCTCCAGGCTCAATGAGATTCGCCAGGCACGCTTCCATGGCCATCGAGCCAGAGCCTTGAATGGGGAGTGTCATGGGATAGGATGTTCGCATCACATATTGCAAAAGCTCCCGCGTTTCGAAAAAAAGTCTTTGAAATTGTTTATCGAGATGAGAGATCAGAGGGCGTTCTAACGCCTTTGATACACGGGGATGAAGTGTCACTGGACCCGCACCCATAAAAAGCTGAGAAGAAGGGATAAAGGATGCGTAGGTCATATTCTAAAATCCAATTGATGTGTATCTAAGATCAAGACTATGATGCAAAAATTAATGAAAAATTAATAGATAGCTCTGCCTTTCTTAACAAAAGAAAGAGATGTGGATAATAAGTTAACATCAACAAAAAAAGGGGAAAACCCTATGATTTCCTTGTTCTGGCCATAGGGTCATGAATGACTTGATTAATCTTTTCACTGATTGCCTCTTTTCTCCCTAGGGTGAAAAAAATAGATGTTTTTTCAAAGAAAGATAGAAAAGAATTTAAAAGATTTAAAACAAAAAGCTCTAAAAAAATACTCATCCTCGTATAAAATCTTTGTGCATCAAATAATCCTCAACATATTCCATCACAACATGCCCTGCTGTGATATGGGATTCTTGGATGCGTGCTGTGTTTTCCGATGGCACCACAAAGGCGTGATCACAATGAGAAAGCATTTGCCCCCCGCTCCCCCCTAAAAAGCCGAGAGCATGAACCCCCATATCCTTTGCCTTTTGAAGCGCTTTAATCACATTTTTTGAATTTCCTGACGTTGAGATCCCCAAAAGACAATCTCCTTTTCGCCCAAGGCCCTCAAGGCTTCTGGAAAAAATCTCATCAAAAGAATAATCATTTCCACAAGCTGTCACAAAAGACATATCTACAGCTAAACAAAGGGCTGGGAGGGCAGAGCGGTTCACATGAGGATGAAGACGCACTAAAAGCTCCGCCGCTAAGTGCTGTGCATCGGCCAATGACCCCCCATTTCCACACAAAAAAAGCGTGCCTCCCTTTTCGATAGATGACGCAATGGTAAAAGCAATCGTCTCAAGATTTTCTAAGTGATTTTCTACAACCTTCTGTTTCACGGCCACCGATTCTAAAAATGCAGCACGCGCTTTCTCAATAAATATCAATTGACTCATTTCCTTTCATTTTTTATGCACTTTTTTGTGCTTCGAAGTAGAGTGAATAGCCCACGCGATGCGGTCCTTCAATAAGCACATCCCTATGACGTCTTTTCGTTGTATTAAGATGCACCAAGATAATCATCATTTTCCACGCTTATCCCAAAAATATGAGTAGACCCGATCATAAGCGTCCGCACACTTGGCTGCATTAAAAAGCTTAAAAGCACGCTCTTGACCTAAACGCCCTTTTTCTTTCAGAGTATTCCTATCTTTCGAGGCTTGTACAATCGTTTTACCAAGGACTTTAGGATCTTTTGCAGGAACAATCCACCCTGTAGTATTATCTAAAACAGCCTCGCTATTCCCTCCGACATCCGTTGCAATGACAGGCAACGAAGCCCCCATACTTTCTAAAATAGCATTTGAAAATCCTTCTTCATGGGAGGGCAAAATACTTACATCAGCGAGTTTTAAAATGTCCGGCACATCCGATCGTGCGCCTAAAAAATGAATATATCCGTCGATTTCAAGCGAAGAAGCATGGGCTTTAAGAGCATCCATGTGTCCATCATCACGACCGATACACAAAAGTCGCCAATCTTTTGGCAAATCATTTTTAACATGCGCAAGGGCATCGATCAAGTCCTTGTGCCCTTTATAAGGGATAATGTTCGCCACGCACACCATCACAAAGCAATCTTCTGTGAGATTAAAATCTTTGCGCGTATGAGTTGAAGGGTTCTCAAAGGGCATAAGATCGATACCATTATAAATAAGCTGCAGTTGGCTTTTGGGAACCTTTTCCTCAAGATGAAGTTGATCCATCACAGCCTGACTGTTCGCCAAAATAAGATTCATACGCTTGTGCAAAAAACGCTCAAGCAAAGCTGCCCCTTTGATTTTTTTTTGATAATGATTCATTGAACGACGGCTCATGAGGAGAGGCGCTTTCACCCTTGAAAATAGGGCGATGAGCCCTCCTAAAATATACGCCTGGGGGAGAAAAAAATGAGTCACTGAGACTCTATCTTTTTTAAAATCGCGGTAAAGACGCAACGTACTATACATAAGATAAAAAAAACGTCTTAAAAAATGAGGCAAGGGCTTCACCCACACTAGAGGCTTTGGCGTGCAAACCTTGATGCCCTTTTCCTCAAAAAAAGGCTCTAAATCCCTTGCATAACCAAGCATGAGAAGGCGCACATGATAGCCTTTTTGAACAAGCCTTGGCAAAATGGAAAGCAGATGTTTCTCAGCACCTCCCACACCAAGACCGCCGATAATCACACGTAAAGACGGTTTTTTAGAGTTTGATGCCATAGCCAACAGATTCGATTAAAATGGTGGGCCCGGCCGGACTCGAACCAGCGACAACCCCGTTATGAGCGGGGGGTTCTAACCAACTGAACTACGGGCCCCAAAGCGTCTCCATAGTGACAATAGATGCTATCTAAGTCAAGAAAAATGACTTTTATCTGTGTTAATCAATTAAAATCTAAAAGCTGCAAGGAGACAGCCAAAGGATGCGATTTTTCCAATCCGCTTGGGTGAAACCGTTGGATTCTCAGCTCTTATAAGTTGATTAAGACCTTCTTTTGCCACCGCTGCCCCTACAAGAGCTGTAAGCACCAGCCACGGCCTTGGTGTCCATATCCAATAAGCATTCAATTCATTTGCTGCTTTTTTAGACTGACTTCCTGCCTGCTGTGTTTTGTCAAAATGAATATTATAATAGAGAATCCCTACCGTATGATTATCTGTGGGCGTGAGTTTAAGCTGTATATTATGCACATTTTGGTTCGTATTCGAAAAATAATGGGTAAAAATCTGTCCTGTTTCCCACGTACCATAGCCATCGCGTACAGCAAAGCCAGAATTCACAGGATCGTAAGATTTTTTAACCACACTTCCAGGATTTTCATCACCACTGTAATGTGTATAACGGTAGGTCAAAAGAGGCTTTGCCCATAGTTTTGAAAAGACATACCCGGGCTCTATGTAATAGGCATTAGCATTTACTTTTCGCCCTACTTTATTATTTTTTTGGTGAACATACCCTGAGTAAAAACGAATATCACGATTCGACGGAAAGAAAAAACCGCCAAGACGTGGATTATAAATTTGCAAACCATCACGATTTCGCGAATAAGAACTCGCATCAAATGTACGATCTGACTTATACATAGAAAGAAACATCAACGATAGTGTCCAGAAATCACGAGAAGGATTTGCCCTATCTCTTGAAACATAACTAATATCCCCACCATACATAAGTGTACGAGGTTGATCTGTCCCTCTTAAATAACGTTGATTTGTATTTGTTCGCAGATGAAAAAGCGTATAGCGCACAGGGTATGTATTCATTTTTATAACAGCCGTTTCACGGTAAGCTGTGCGCGGACTCATAAAAAAAGCAGCACGCCTAAAAGCATTAACAGTTCCTTGAGAGATAAGAAAACTATCCCCTATATCCACATTTTGATTGCCGATTGAAATATCTAAAAAGCTTTCTTTTGTGGAATTTAGTTTTTTTGATCGCCACCCCACACAGGCCTCTTCACTATCAAGAAGAAAAGGTTTATTGGATGTTGTGGAAAGATCTGAAGCGTCCCCCTGTCCCCTCGTTGTTGCGGCAATCGCACTCCATTTTGAGTAAATTTCACCTCCATTTTTTAAAAAAGCGGTTGTACGCAACAAAGGCATGGCTGCAAATTCCGACCAACCTGGATTTCTTCGCACGATCTCAGGGTTATTTGTATCTTTTGATCCTGCTCCCCACTGAGACCGGCTCATTTTCATTGTTGCCGCACTCAAAAATGTTTCAAAATCAATTTTAATATAGTCATTTTTAAACGAATGCAGACTATCTTGTTCTGTATCTGTCGAAGGCACCGTATAGGCGTAGAGATCTAATGCGTTAAAAACCTCGCCTAAACCTCCTAAAAAAGTCATTATAAAAAAAATTATTTTTAGCACAATTTAAATAAAATTTTTTACACATCACTCTCTTAAAACTACGCCCCTAAAGGTTAATTTTTTCTTAATTTTTGTTGCAGGCCTGTGCATAAAAAATTAGACTGAGCCGTCTAACTGTTAAAAAATTATTTTTACTATGCTTCGAAAAATTGCTCTTTGCCTCGGCTTTTTTCTTATCTTTTCTAATACGACTCAGGCAGCTGATATAAATGAAACTGAGGAACCCTCTCAAATGGCAAGGAAAATTCGTCAAGCTATTAACAAAGAACATCAATTACGCGCTACGCAAAAAAAGAATCTCCTTTCGCTTTCGATCAAAGGACTTTTGGTTACCTTAACAGGCGTTTGCTTTTATCCACAGCACCAGACAGAAATACTCAAATATATGGGGTTTTTTACCCTTGCAACGTTAGTGGGGCTTTATGATCTTTATCATTTTGAAAACACGCCTAAATCATCTTTAAAAAAGATTCTTTGAAAAACTGATTACCCGCAATAATGTTACCGGACTGCATCATGGTACTGCCCCCTTTATAATCTGTGACAAAGCCTCCTGCTTCTTTGACAAGAATAATCCCCGCCGCAAGATCCCAGGGCTTACACTCTCCTTCGAAATAAACATCAAAGCGCCCTGCTGCAACATACGCAAGATCAAGGGCCGCAGCCCCCAAACGCCTAACACCTGCAACATGCGGCATAATACGCTCAAGCTGTTTTAAAAACATCGCGCGATCCCCAAAGGCTGCACAAGGAATTCCCGTTCCCACCACAGCTGTATCGAGTTCTTTTCGCCCTGAGACACGCAAACGTTTATTATTGCAAAAAGCCCCCCCCCCACGCTCTGCATAAAAAAGTTCATCTTTAATCGGATCGTACACAACCCCTGCGACAATATCCCCATCTTGCTCTAGCCCAATAGAGATAGCAAAATGAGGGATTCCGTGTAAAAAATTCGTCGTTCCGTCCAAGGGATCCACAATCCAACGAAAATGTTCGTTTTTCCCTTTTTTTTCGCCGCCCTCCTCTAAAAGAAAGCCATAGTCAGGACGCGCCTTCTCAAGCTCTTCGACAATAGCGCGCTCTGCATTACGGTCTGCACGGGAGACAAAATCCCCAAGGCTTTTGCGCGTCACTTGCAGCTGTTCCACTTCACCAAAATCCCGTACAAGACTACGCGCTGCACGCTGCGCTGCCTTCACCATCACATTAATATTAGCGGATTTTGACATAAAGCGAATCGACATGAATTTTCCCTTGGGAAGAGCTATTAATAATCACCACCCTATAGCATAATTTCAGAAAAAATACAAAAACTGAAACGAACATCCCACAATGAACAAAAGGCTATGCCTCTCTCTTAAATATTTAAAAATCTTCCACCCGATGTAGGTTTTGAGACACCCGTTGTTTTTGGAAAACTTATAGGGAGATTAAAAAAAGAGCGTGCCCCCAAAAAAGCAAAGGCCTGAGCCTCTATCCCATCACCATTCAATCCCAGCACATCGCAATCCACAACATCACAAGACAGGTTTTTTTGCAAACGCCCCATAAAATACTTATTGTGACGCCCCCCTCCACAAACAATCATTGTTTTAGGCTGCACAGGCAAAAATTGAATAATCGCCTGTACCGTCAATTCTGACAATGTTGCAACGGCTTTGTTATAGGGTAAATGCGCCACATCAGAAATAAAATCATGAAAAGTATCACGGTCAAGAGACTTTGGAAAATCTTTGAAAAAATAGGGATGATTCAACCATTTTTGAAGCACACTTTCATCAGGTTCAGCGCTTAGTGCAATCTCTCCATCTCTATCATAGGGTGTGCAAAAATGCTCTAAAACATAATCATTCACAAGAGCATTCCCAGGCCCCATATCCCCTGCCAAAAGATCCAAAGGATCCTCTGAAGAAATGAATGTAAAATTACTCACCCCGCCTATGTTTAAAAAAATAACAGGTTTCGCCAGATCATATGCGAGTGCCAAGTGAAAAATAGGAACAAGCGGCGCTCCTTGCCCTCCATGCGCAACATCATAACTGCGAAAATCGTAAAAAATAGGTTTACACAACGCCTTTTGAAGATACTGTGGATCACAGAGTTGCCATGTTCGAGGCACTCCCTTTAGCCCATCTGGATCATGAAAAACAGAGTGTCCATGGATAGCAATGATGTCGATGGCTTTTGTATGAGACAGTTTTTCATATGCTTTAATATGATAATCCATCAATTCACGCGTTATATCCCGTACTTCTTGTGTGATGTGCTGTTGGCCTAAAATCGCTTTGAGACGCTTTTGAAAAGATAGTGGATAGGAGTAGGTAAAACTTTCTCTATCGTCAAAAATGCGCAAACCGTCGGTCTTAATCACAGCAACATCAACCCCATCAAGGGACGTGCCACTCATAAACCCTGCAACCATTAGAGGATAGGGGGAAACAGTCATAATCAGCCTTTTGTTAAGAGTTCACATTAAACTTTATCATATTTTAAAAAGGCAAAAGAGGTGTCGTTTTAAAAATATCTTGAGCATATTTTACACTTTCAAAGTAAAGCCCCTCTGCAGGTGCTGTTGGGCCGGATTTTGTCCGATCAGGTATCTGGAGCAGATCATCAATCCAGGAAGGTTCCTTTTTTAAAAGACCAATGTGTAAAAGGGTGCCAACTAGAATGCGGACCTGATTGTGCAAAAAAGACCTCGAGCGCACATTAATTATGACCAAATCCCGCTGAGAGCTCACATCACAATGATTCAGTGTACGAAAAGAATTTTTCGCCTGACAATGGGCAGAGCGAAAACTCTCGAAATTATGATGCCCCAAAAGCTTACAAGCCGCTTCTTGCATCTTTTTTATATCAAGGGGGGACACAACATGGGCCACACGCCCTTTGAGAAGGGGACTTGGGCTAGAGCGATTTAAAATAATATAAAGATAAGACCGCTCAAGAGAGGAAAAGCGTGCATGAAAATCAGGCGAAACCTCTTTTATATCGAGGATAGAAACTCCTTTATCTCGACCAAAATGATTAAGACACCCCTTGAGTTTAAAGGGATCGAGAGTCTCGTCACTATCAAAATGCGCCACTTGACCCAAGGCATGAACGCCTGTATCAGTGCGCCCTGACACATGAAGTGTCACAGATTTCTTTGTAAAAATACCAATTTTTTCCTCTAAAAAACCTTGTACAGAGATTTGATGAATCTGCCGTTGGAATCCAGAAAAAAAAGAACCATCATATTCCATCAACAGAGCATAGCGCGGCATGATTAATTATGAGTTATGATTATCTTTCTCTTTTTAGCGAATTTTCTTAAGCATAGACAAGGCTTATAAAGCTATTTATATAAAGAGATAAGCTCAAAAATTTTTTTAAAATTCATGTCAAGAAATCTACGCTCAACAATCACACAAACCACGTGCTTTTCTCATATTCAACGAGAAACAGCACACTTAACTGAAAAATCTCTTGTTATTTTTGATATTGACGATGTTTTAGTCACAGCAAAAGACAATGTCCTGAGGGGTTCAAAAAAAGAAAAATGGTTGGATCACTATTTTAATAGTCTGACACCAGAAGAGTCTTTAGAGATATCCAGCTATGTATGGACGGCCTATGAGACGGAAATTACCGATATTCAAGTTGCCTATTTTAATGAGGACCTTAGGGCACGAAACATCCCCTCCATCGCGCTCACAAAAGGTTGGAATGGTTCAATGGCAAACCGGCCGTCCCACTGCGATGATCGCATTCAAACACTGAAAGATATTGGCATTGATTTTCGTTATTCTTTTCCAAATACCCCAGAAATTTTTCTAAATGGGCTCGAAAACTGCGGAAAGATTCCTTCTTTTAAAGAGGGTGTGATTTTTTCGTGTATGCTCTCTAAAGCGATTGTTTTGGATGCTTTTTTAAAAGCCGTTGACTTTAAACCTGATGAAATTATCTTCATTGATGACATGCTCAATAACCTTGAGGATATTCAAACCTACTGTGAAACTCATGCCGTAAATTATCAGGGATTTCACTATGTAGGCGTAGATGCGCGAGAAACGCAACCTCTTAATGAGGAGATTGCCCACCTCCAATTTCAAACAGCTTTGCGTGAAAAAAAATGGTTAAACGATGCGCAAGCTCATCAAAAACTTTTACATAAACCTAAAAGTTCTCAAGAATAATGAGTGATATAGAGATTTAAATCTTTAAAAAACTAATCTTTAAAGCGCTCTACGTATGTTCCGTCTGCTGTGTTGACAACCACGCGAATGCCTGCTTCGATGTGGGGCGGAACCATAATTTTTAAACCATTCTCTAGCACTGCAGGCTTAAAAGATGAAGAGGCCGTTTGCCCCTTCACAACGGGATCGGCCTCGACAATTTCCATCACCACCGTATCGGGCAAAGACACCGTAATGGGCTTACCCTCATAAGAGCTGACATCAACAATCATTCCTTCTTTCAGAAAATGCACAGCATCCCCAATAAAATCTTTTGACAAGGTAATTTGTTCATAGGTTTGCTGGTCCATGAAAACAACATCATCACCATCTTCATACAGATATTGATAAGGTAGCTCGTCCAAAAACACACGCTCCACCGTTTCAGCAGAACGAAACCGCACATTCGTTTTTGTACTCCCTACGAGAGTTTTCATCTCCACCTGCATGTAGGCACCGCCCTTGCCCGGCTGTGTATGTTGTGTTTTAAGCACGACCCAAAGTTTTCCTTCAAACTCAAGGACATTGCCTGGACGAATTGTATTACCATTAATTTTCATAAAAAATTACTTTCTTAAATTATTAAACTAGTTTTTAAAAATATTAACCATTTTATCGAGAATATTTATAGCATCTTCACGCTGTCTTTGAAAAATATTTCGCCCCACAATAGCACCAAAACCACCACCTTCTTTAATCGCCAGAGTATCTTGAAGCAACTGCGCATCCGATTTCGTTTCGCCACCGGAAAAAATAACGATACGTTTTCCGACAAAGCAGCAGTCGCGCACATGCTTCACACGCTCCTGAAGCGTTTCACGAGGAATATTTTCGTAAGGTGACTCATGCACCTTCATTGCAATTTTATTTTCAGGAAGCTTAACCTTCACAATGTGCGCGCCAAGAAGACATGCCATATGCGCCCCATAACTAATAACATCGAGCGCTGATTCATTTTCCTTAGCAATATCACCTCCACGCACATAAGACCAAAGAACTGTAAATAATCCCTTAGAGCGCGCTTCCGCAATAACATCTTTTGCTTCTGTCATTAAATCATGATTTGCATCAGATCCTGGATAAAGTGTAAAGCCAACACCGACACACCCCAAACGCAACGCATCATCGACTGATGCTGTCATGGCCTGATCCGGTGAATTATGAGAAGAATAGAGACTATTGCTGCTATTTATTTTGAGGATAAGTGGCAACTTTCCCACAAAGTTATCCACAGCCTGCTGCAACCATCCCATAGGGGCTGCATAGCCTGATATGCCTGCATCACAGGCTAATTGAAAATGATAATTTGGATCCATTGCAGAGAAGTTATTGACAAAACTTCGGGCCGGTCCATGCTCAAACCCCTGATCAACGGCTTGGACAATCATTTTACCCGTTCCGCCGAGCTTTCCGTGCATCAAAAGCCTCGCTAAATTCGTACGAATACCAGGCGATTCGCTGGCATAATAGCTCAATAATTCATCAATTTTAGTGCTCATAATCATTTTCCTCTACTGCAACGCATTTACGTATACGCGAAATAATCTCATCCATTTGATCAAGACTATTGAAATGAATCATGATTTGTCCGCGATCTGTTTTAAGATTAATATTCACTTCTGTTCCTAAGAGACTCGATAAAAGATTTTCGATACTCAAGATGTCTTCATTTTTTTCAACCACATCTTTAGATGATTTTCTTGCTTTTGCATGCCCCGATTTAAGCTCTTTAACTTTTTTTTCAACGTCACGGACATTTAAATTTTTTTCGACAATTTCCTGAACAAGATCATCATTATTTTCGATCGTCAAAAGGGCACGTGCATGACCCGCTGAGATCTTCCCCTCAAAAATCAAGGATTTAATATTTCCAGGCAACCCATTAAGACGGAGCATATTCGCCACATAGCTCCGGCTTTTACCAATGTGTTTAGAGACCTCTTCTTGGGTATAACCAAACTGGGTCATAAGTTTTTGATAGGCCTCCGCCTCCTCAAGGGGGTTTAAATCATCACGTTGAATATTTTCAATAATAGCAAGTTCAAGCGCCTCTGTATCCGTACACTCACGAATAATCACAGGGATTTCATTGAGATCCAAAGTTTTAGCTGCACGCCAACGACGTTCTCCCGCAATAATTTCATAGCGCCCAATATCCGTGCGCCGCACAATGAGAGGTTGAATAATCCCTTTTTCACGCACAGATTCAATCAATGCCTCAAGTTTTTCATCATCAAAAAGAGAGCGGGGCTGGAACTGTCCTGGCCTCAGTTGTGTCACAGGCAGAGTCGTTAAATTTCCTTCATTTTGTTCATGAAGCGGCGCCAAACTATCCCCCAAAAGAGCCGACAATCCCTTACCTAAACTTGGACGCTTGTATTGAGACATCTTAGCTGGCCCTTTCATTACTTTGAGATTGATATTCTTTTTGAATAATTTCTCGTGCTAAATTCATATAGCCCTGAGCCCCCACAGATTTAATATCATAAATAAGAACAGGTTTTCCATGAGATGGAGCCTCAGAAACCTTGCTATTGCGAGGAATTTCTGTATCAAACACCTTATCCCCCAGAAATTGACGAACATCCTTGGCAACCATCTGACAAAGAGTACTACGACGATCATACATCGTCAAAACGACCCCAAAAAGAGACAGCCTTGGATTATGCGTGCGCTTAATTTTCTGAATAGAACTTAGCAAATAGCTAAGCCCCTCAAGAGCATAATACTCACATTGCAAAGGAACAAGAACGGAATCAGCGGCAATCATAGCATTCAACGTTAAAAGGCCCATAGAAGGCGGACAATCAACAATGATATAATCGAACATACTAACATAAGGATCAAGAATATCGCGCAAAATACTACTTCTATTCTCAAGATTCACAAGCTCAACCTCTGCACCCAAAAGATCAATGCTGGAGGGAATAATCGAAAGCCCTGGAATGCTAGTTCGAATAAGGACTTGGCTTAGCGTACATTCGCCAATCAACATATTATAGGTATTAAAAATACGTTGATGCTTTGAGATCCCAAAGCCTGTTGACGCGTTGGCCTGAGGATCCATATCAATCAAAAGAACGCGACGCTCAGCTGCCGCAAGAGCCGTGGCTAAATTGACACTCGTCGTTGTCTTTCCAACCCCCCCTTTTTGATTTGCAACAACAAGTGTTTTCGTCATAAGGCTATTTTTTTAATAAATTTGATATAAGCAAGATTACACCTTCTTTTGAAGTTTGACTAGGACAAACTTTGCAATCAAATGCATATTTCTCTAAAGCTTTTTTTATCTCTTGCTTACAACTTTGACCTTTATGATAAATTCCCACAGATGTTTCACGTGAAACATTTTGGTGATACCCTAAAATAGCTTCAAGATCTGCGAAAGCTCTCGCTGTTATAATATCTGCTTTTCCTGAAAAAAGAGACGCGTCTTTTATTATTTTAACGTTATCTAAACAACAAAGCCTTACAACTTCTTGAAGAAAAGCTATTTTTTTTTGTATAACTTCTGTGAGAACAACATTCACTCCATGAATCCCAAGAACAATTCCAGGAAAACCCCCACCTGATCCTAAATCTAAAACTTTAGAGTTTTTATTCTTAATATATCTTAGAATTTGAAGACTATCGCCCCAATGACGCAACTCAAAATCTTGCAAAGAATTACTTTGAACGAGATTAACTTTCTTATTCCAAGAAGAAAGCAAATCTAAGAAAATTTTCTTCCTTTCTTCAATTGTTTCACGTGAAACAATTTCATCTTCTCTCATAGGAAACTCTCACTAAACATGCAAAATTTCTTTTTGCTTTGACTCAAGCAGAGCGTCTATTTTTTTTACAAATTCATCTGTGACTTTTTGAACCTCTGATGAAAGTTTTTTATGTTCATCTTCTGAAATATCATGATCTTTTTCACGTCTTTTCAAAGAATCCATACCATCACGACGCACATTTCGCACAGCAATTTTTGCTTCCTCAGCATATTTACCTGCAACTTTTGAAAGTTCATTACGACGCTCTTCATTAAGCGGCGGGATAGGAACTCTAATAAGCTGCCCCTCCGCCATCGGATTCAACCCAAGATTTGCATCAGTAATAGCCCTCTCAACCGATTTCGTAAGAGCACGATCCCAAACTTGAACCGTTAGCATACGTGGTTCTGGACATCCTACCGTTGCGAGCTGAGAAAGAGGTGTCATGGAGCCATAAGCATCAACTCTGATGGGCTCCAAAAGACTCGTTGAAGCACGTCCCGTCCGAAGACCCGACAAATCTTTTGATAAAACATCAACAGCCGCCGACATGCGCTTTTGCATATCCTGAAGAACAATATCAACCATCTCTCAACCTCACTCAGTAATTCGCGTGCAATGCCCACGCCCTGCTATAAAATCCATGATTTCATGGGTTTTTTCAATAGAAAAAATAATAAGAGGCATACGATAGTCTTTCAAAAGTGTAAAGGCCGTCGCATCCATAATTTTAAAGTTATTTTTAATAACCTCATGATAGCTCATAGTATTCACAAATTGAGCATCTTTGTTTTTCTTTGGATCCTCTGTATAAAGACCATCAACATTTGTTGCTTTAAGAATCATATCACAATTCATCTCCAGAGCACGTAACGCCGCTGCTGAGTCCGTTGTAAAATAAGGGTTACCCGTCCCTGCCGCAAATATAACGACACGCCCTTTTTCGAGGTGACGTTGGGCGCGTCGACGCACATAAGGCTCCGTCGCTGCTTGACAGTCAAAACTACTCATCACACGCGTTGGTGTGCCAAGGGATTCAAAAGCTTGCCGGAGAGCAATCGCATTAATAATTGTTGCCAGCATGCCCATCGTATCCGCCGTGGGACGATCCAAATACGCTGACTGTTCAACCTCCGAACCACGCACAATATTCCCCCCCCCCACAACGATACATATCTGGAAATTTTGCTGGGTAAGCGTAGATATGTCTTTAGCAATACGCGTCAGTGTTGGAAAATGAAAAACTTTTGAGCCCTTCGAACTATCCTGATGTGCACCAAGGGAAAAAGCTTCTCCAGAAATTTTTATTAAAATACGCTTCAAGAACTCTCGCCATTCTTCTTCTTCTTATACTTAATTCTACACAAAAAAAGTCTTTTTTGCACGCGCTCTTGGTATTTTTTCTTATCATTTTAATCTATTGCTTTGCATTCAAACATGGCACCATAAAAGCACAGACATCTAAGATGGAAAGTCATAATGAAGATATTTATATTAATCGCTTTTATCTTAATGGGATCTAGTATTACAAAAATTTACAGCTCTCACTCTGATTTTTTAGAGAAAAAAGAGAGTCCCCCCCAAACATTCATGACCCTTTCAAAAAAAGAAAATACCTCTGATTTGGTAAATTTTCTATCTACATATGCGAAAGAAAATGAAAATTATGATACTTATTTTCAAAATATGCTTGGAGATTGCCTCCTTGAAGAGACTCACTATGTTGTTAAAAATGTAAAAGAAAGAGGTAAATTATTTCAGATAATTCTAGGTCACTCCGATATTTCAAAACTAATTACAATTGAGGATAAAAATAAAATTCTTGATCTTTTTCTTGATGAAGAGAGGGCTAAAATCTATTTTCAAACACATTTTATTCCAGAGGAAATTGACATTATCGCGCATCTTGTGGAGACATGTAGCAATCATGACATAAATGATAAAAGGCTTGATCAAGCCAATACGCTTTATAATGTCCTAAAAAAGGAATTTGATAAGCGGATAAAGGAAAAAGATACAATAAAAAAAGAAGCCAAGGAAAATAAGAAAAATTATATTAATAATATCATCCCCTCATGGGTTCCTATTTTAAATGGACTCGCTCATAATATGCTTGGCTCATGGTCAGAGGAAGACTTTACAGAAAAGCCCTTTATTTCTTATGACGCGCAAGAACGGATTGAAAAAGCGCTTCGTCGTATTGCTGAAAGAACGCCTATTATAGAGTTATAAAAAAAGGAGCCCACACAGGCTCCCCCCTTTGATAGCGATAAAACTAAAAATCTTAGACTTTTGCCTGTGCCATCACTTCAGCAGCAAAGTCAGATTCCTCTTTTTCAATACCCTCACCCAATGCAAAACGCTCAAAGGCCGTCAGTTTAATCGCAGAGCCCAACTCTTTTGCAGCCTCAGTAATAATATCCTGGACACGCTTGCTTGGATCCATTACAAAAGCTTGCTCAAGAAGAACAACTTCTTCATAAAATTTACGCACACGCCCTTCGACCATTTTTTCAATAATCGCCTCTGGACGGCCAGAAGCCTTTGCTTGGTCAATAAGAATCGCACGCTCACGCTCCAATGACGTAGGATCTACATCATCAATACTCAAAGCCTGGGGCTGTGTTGCTGCAATATGCATCGCAATTTTTTTACCAAGCTCATTGAGTTTATCTTTAGAGGCCGCTGACTCAAGAGCAACAAGCACCCCAATTTTACCAAGGCCGGGAATCATCGCCGAATGAATATAGGATGTGACAACACCTTCAGAGACATTGAGACGTTTGACACGGCGCAAGTTCATATTCTCACCGATCACAGCGATTAAATGCGTCAGAGCGCCTTGAACGGTTCCTCCCTCAAGACCAACGTTTTGATTCGCCAAATCCTCAACAGACATATCCTTTGAGAGCGCTTTTTTAGCGGCCTCAAGGACAAGCTGTTGGAATTTTTCATTGCGCGCAATAAAGTCTGTCTCTGCATTCACCTCAAGAACAACACCCGATGTGCCCTCTGTTGCAACACCAACAAGACCTTCAGCAGCCACACGACCTGCTTTTTTAGCAGCCGCTGCAAGGCCTTTTTTACGGAGCCAGTCTACAGCCTCTTCAATATTGCCTTTTACTTCTGCAAGAGCTTTTTTACAGTCCATCATCCCCGCGCCAGTTTTTTCGCGCAGTTCCTTAACCATTGATGCAGTAATTTCTGTCATTTTTTATTCTCCGCTTTTATCTTTAATATCTTAAGCTTCTTCTGCTTTTTCAGCGATTGTTTCCGCTGGCACATGCGCAGAGGCCCCAATATCAATACCTGCACTGATCATTTCTTTTTGAAGACCATCAAGGACAGCCTCAGCAATCAAATCGCAGTAAAGCTCAATAGAGCGCATGGCATCATCGTTGCCGGGCACAGGGAAATGCACATCGTCAGGGGAAGAGTTGCTATCAAGAATAGCAATCACAGGAATACCAAGGCGCTTAGCTTCTTGAATCGCAATCATTTCTTTGTTTGTATCAATCACGAAAAGAATATCAGGAAGACCACCCATCTCGCGAATACCGCCAAGGGCAAACTCAAGCTTTTGATAATCGCGTTCCATGTTGAGAATTTCTTTTTTTGTCATACGACCGGGCTGTTCACGGAGCTTATCCATTTCCTTCATACGCTTAATGGATTGATTCACCGTTTTCCAATTCGTCAGCGTACCACCGAGCCAGCGATGATTAATATAATACTGACCACAGCGTGCTGCTGCTTCTTTAACTTTGCCAGACGCTTGCGCTTTTGTGCCTACGAAAAGAACGCGCCCCCCAGAGGATACGACGTCACGTACCGCCGTAAGCGCCTTGTGCAACATTGGCACTGTTTGCTCAAGGTCAAGAATATGAATACCATTGCGCACACCAAAAATATAAGGATTCATCTTAGGATTCCAGCGACGTGTATGGTGACCGTAGTGAACGCCTGCTTCAAGAAGCTGACGCATTGAAAATGTTGGCATAGCCATAATAAATACTCCAAAATTAATGTTTTTCCGGTTAAACCTCCGCAAAGTGTGAGCCCCCCATCAAAAGTTGAAGAGCACCGGATGGTTTGCCTTGCCTTTCCCTCAAAAAATCAATAAGGTACAACAAAGCGAGCCGACTTTGCGTGCGGATTCCTGATGACTATACAGAAATTCCCTCGTGGTTTCAAGGTGAATGCGCATAAATTAAGGATGATAACGACTATTTAACGCAGCAAAAACAATCAAAGATGTGTTTTCGAATGAGCTTATTCAGGCAATTTGGGGTGGTTTCCTTTGATGAGGCGGCTCTTAAAAATGAACTCAAGGAACTTTCATCACAATTTCTTGTGGTTAATATTGAGGGTGTTTTACAAGCCTAATACAGCCCTTATGATTTAAAAAAAAACTTAGTATAAAAAAAAGTGAGACAATGACGACCTACTTTAATCTTCAACATTATTTTGAGAACAACCCTTTGAAAAAAGGGCGCATCCTCGGCCTTGATGTTGGGGATAAATACATTGGAATGAGTCTTTCCGATGAACGCATGGTGATTGCATCCCCCTTTGAGGGCTATCAACGCAAAAGTTTTCAAAAAGACAGTGACTATTTTGTTAAGACAGTTAGGGACTATGCCATACAATTTATTATTGTAGGGCTCCCTCTTAATCTTGATGGCACAATGAGCACAAAAGCAAAGAACATTGTAGCCTTTATTGAGCGCATTGAAAACGTTGTCGGCGTGGATTTTGTGTTTTGGGACGAACGTTTTTCCACCATGGCCGTGGAACGAGCCATGCTTCAACAGGATATGAGCCGCAAAAAACGAGAAAATAATATCGATAAACTTGCGGCTACTTATATTCTCCAAGGTGCTTTGGATTTTATAAAAAACAGAATCTCCACCACATAGTTTTTAATACAAGCACAGCAAAAAATTACATACAACCACACTCCTTGAAGGATGGAGGACACAAACGCTTTTGAGGGGTATTCTCCACGAGCTCCAAAACGCTCTCCGCCAAAGAATCAATAAACAACCGATCCGTCCCAAGAGCCTCTACGCGCGAATAATGACAAAGGCTCAGTTCCTTTGCACGATCTTTATACTGAATATCAAGCTCGACCAGCGTCTCGGAGTGATCGGAAACAAAGCTAATAGGAACAACCACAGCTCCGAGATTACTTTTTTGACAAAGGTGTAAAGCCTCATCAATGGTCGGACTTAGCCATTTTTTAGGTCCCACACGGCTTTGATAGCATATTTGATAGGGAATAGACGCAAGCAACGGATCATGCATAATCGCATTAACTGTTGCCTCGACTTGAAACGCATAAGGATCACCACTTTCCACAATATCAAGGGGAATGCCATGCGCAGAAAATAATAATTTTAAGGGAGCTTTGATGGTTTTTATGTGATTCGCAATAAGCTGCTGATGCGCTTTTATAAAATGCTCATTCAGTGGATAACAGCATTTCTTTTGTGTAATCGACAAAAGATCTTTCGCATATTTATCCCACTCATGAAAAGAGCTCTTCGTCGTTGTTGTGGAAAACTGAGGATAAAGTGGCAAAAGAATAATCGCATCTGGCTTAGAATCACGCACAGCCCTAACGACTTCTTTCGTGAATGGTGGAGCATAACGCATACACATAAAAACCTTCGCCTGGAGCCCTTTTTCAACTAAATTTTCCTCCAAAGCCAAAGCTTGTGCTTTTGTCTTTTCGTTCAACGGAGATCCTCCACCGATCTGGCGGTAGATAGCTTTGGCTTTTTGCGTGCGCAGTGTACTGATAAGAAAGGCAAGTGGATAGCGAAGAAGCGCTGGAAGACGGATAATGTGCGGATCTTTAAAAAGATTCCACAAAAAAGGCCTCACGGCTTTTTGGTTTAAAGGGCCCCCAAGATTAAAAAGAACAACGGCTATCTTCATTTGTAAATTTTTAAAAAAATTAAAACTGATTTTAGTCATCCTAAAGGAATTTCAGAAAAAAATCCTAAGTATTCTTTGCATTTTTCTCTCACACGTTAATACTTTGTTAATATTTTCCTGATCTAATAGCAAAGTTGGGACACTTCATAAAAGGGATACTAAAATGCTCAAGATCATCACACTTTCAACGCTTTTTTTGTCAAGTATAGCAACAGTAAATGCTATGACAAACATGGGAAAAACCAATGATGAGTACCAAGAGTTTTTAAATGAAAAAAAGAAAAAAGAAAAAACAATAATAGCAAACAAGAAATACCCAAGCCATAGCGAGGCTCTTATTTTAGATGAAAAAACAACAATGTTTCCTGAAAAACAAAATGCTCTTTTTGCAAGCTATGATCAAAATAATTCCTTTGGCAAAATCCCCGGAAGCGTAAAGGATTTAAAAATAGAAAAACAAGAAAATTCTCTTATCAAGTGTCTTTTTACAACAACAGAGGATGATTCTTTTGAGGCTAAAAATATTGATCTGACATACACAAGCGGTGCATCCCTTAAGTTCTACAACACAAAAGATGAGAATATTATTCTTTGCTTGCGCTATGTTATAAGCTATGGCAACACGATCGCTAAGGAAAATAGCAATCCGACCATTACTTATGGTGATTTTTGTGAAAAGATTGGTGAGTATCTCGGTCTTGAGCTAAAAGTGGCATCTTATAGCTTAAAAAACTAACCCCCCCTCACACAACGGATAAGCCTCGTCAGATTCTCCGGCGGGGTTTCCTTGATGATACCATGCCCAAGGTTGAAAACAAAAGGACGCTCAGCCATATGGCTGCATATCTTTTTTGCCGCTATCTCCATCGCTTCATCGCCCTGGAGGAGGAGCTCAGGGTCAAGATTTCCCTGAAGTGGTAAAGTTGTATGGGGGGTAATATCGGCAAAATCAACACCTTGCCAAAGGCCAAGAGCTATGGGCACATCAGGCAGATGCTCCTCTACCGCTCTCGCAATAGCCACGGAGAGAGACGCCTCACCACGACTATAATAAACAATCGGCGTGCTTGGGAAATCTTGGTGAATCGCTTTTGCAATCTTAATAAACGGATTGATTAAAAGGCGCTCTCTATCCTCTGCTGGTGCTTTAATGGCCCAGGAATCAAAAAGTTGCACAACATCTGCACCGGCTTTGATTTGATTTTTTAAATGAAGAGTAACCTTATGTGTGAGAAGATCTAAAAGAACATCAAAATCTTTGTCACTGCAGTGATTGATAATCTTAGAAAAATGTTCGCTTTTCCCTTCTTCGATCATGTAACAAGCCAGCGTCCAAGGCGTTCCAGCAAACCCGAAAAGGGCTTTATCTTTTGAAAGCTTAGCACGGGTTTGAGAAATGGCTTCGTACACAGGGGCGAGATCGATGGAAAAAGAATCGTCGTCAACATCCACGTAATTTTTAATTTTATACTTTTCAAGGACAGGGCCGTGATTTTTTTTAAAACTTACACGTTGACCCAGCGCATCAGGAATCACAAGGATGTCTGAAAAAATAATTGCCGCATCTAAATCAAAACGGGTTATAGGCTGTAGTGTTACCTCCGTTGCTTCCTTAGGGGAGTAGCAAAAAGCCATGAAATCACTAAAATTATGACGGATTGCTTGATATTCGGGAAGGTAACGCCCTGCTTGGCGCATAAACCATAGGGGAAGGCGCGCTGTCTTTTTTCCAAGGAGGGTTTCTCGAACGATCATGTTTCTTACTATAATATAAATATTTATTTAAAAAAATGTTTTTGTGGTAGTTGGCCTTGTGAATTCTGTGGATAAAAAAGTTCATAGCCATTTATCCACAACGGAAAATTTATCCACAAGAGCGCCACTTGCTTTGAAAAAGCTTATATTTTTGAAGGATATTCTTGGGGATAAAAAAAGAATAAAGAGGTGTGGGGGAAAAACTATTAACAATGAAAAAAGAACGTGGCAAAAGGGAGCGGTGTGTGGGGATAATTTTTCTAATTTTCTGCCCACACTTTTGTCCACAGACCTTTGAAGAGGTTTTTCACAGGGTTTGTGAGGTTGAAAAGCTTAATTGTTATCCTTGAGCTGTTTTTTGAGGTCTTGGATCTCATTATGTATTTGGTTAATTATTTCATCGAGCCCATCTACCTCCCTTGGCCCTTGAATCCGTCCGCCCTTTATCTTGAGCCTTCTATCGTCACTATACAAACTTAGTGTTTTACTCCACAGGGAGTTTCGGTCTTTTTTGAGCTTTTCAATTTTTTCATCAGGAGAAAGCTCTTCAGTTTTCTCAAAGTTGGTTGAGAGATTTTTGTTGTTGTTAGTCTCATTATCACTGTTGATTTCATCACTACTCAGCGCAAGTGTTGTTGTGAACAAGTAGGCAGGGTATAAAATAATTTTTTCATTGTGATTAGCACCTTTGGTGTATATAGAATGATTAGTGGTCTAACGCTCTGCGCTGCTTCCAAGCATGCTCCATTGAACGGACTGAATATCAGGATCAAGGACAAGATCTTCCACAACTTGCTCGATGCTTTGGTCGCGCGATCCTTTTGTTTTAAAGACACAGCGCAAAGTCACATCCTTGTCATCCATCATAATAATCTGCATTTGCTTGAGGGAAAAATGCCTGTGGCGCATGCGTTTAATGAGCGTTTCCCGCACATCACGGTTGTGATTCATCTCGCAAACGATATCAATCGAGTAGAGGACATCTGCATCAATTGCAACGACAGATCGCCTTTCCATGTAAAGCTCAACCCGCCTGAGAAGTGTATTCGTGAGAATGATAAAAAAAGTAAAAATAAAGGCTTTGAGGTGTAAACCAACGCCACAAAAGACACCAAGAGCGCCTCCACACCAAAGCGTTGCTGCTGTGTTGAGTCCGTGGATGTTAAAGCCTTCTCGCATAATAGAGCCAGCGCCTAAAAACCCAATACCGGAGACAATTTGTGCAACAACGCGGGACACACTTTCTCCTTCGACGAATTCAACGCCAAAAATTGTGAAAGCAGTGGAGCCAAGAGAGACAAGCATGTTTGTTCGAAGGCCCGCTGTGCGTTGATGAAACTGCCTCTCAAATCCTACGAGGGAGCTTAGAATAAGGGCAGATAAAAGCCTTAGAAATGTTTCTTCCCAATGCATTTAGAAAAAATTATAAAAGACCTTTAATTGTATTTTACATAAAAGGAAGTTAACAAAATCTTAAAAAAAGGGGAGCGATTCACTTTTTAAAGTGTATACGTGTTTAAAATTAATCTTTGAAAAGAGGTGTTGTTTTGCTGAGAAAGGCAGTCATTCCCTCATGAGCATCTTTGCGCAAAAAAAGATTTTTAAAAGCTTCGCGTTCCTTTTGAAGATGATGCGTGTGAGGGGTATTACTATCGTAAAGATTTTTGAGAATTCTTTTGATGGATTGAATCGCGGGTCCTGACAAAGCTTCAATTTTTTTTGCGATATCAAAGGCTTTTGAAAGAAGCTCATCGGGTTTAACAATAGTATTCACAAGGCCCCATTCATAGGCTTTTTGCGCACTTATAATTTCACCTGTGGCACACATTTCAAAACTTCTATGATAACCAATAAGCTCTGTAAGGCGCAGTGTTCCACCGCATCCAGGAAGAAGGGCAAGCTTAATTTCCGGCTGCCCCATAAGGGCTCTGTCTGTTGCAATGAGAATATCCCCCATCATGGCAATTTCAAGACCTCCTCCCAAAACATAACCATCGAGCGCCATAATAATAGGTTTAGAGAGGGTTGATACAACCTCCCAGGGTGCTAGCCAAAGATCAATTGCATTGGGATCAAGGGATATAAGCTCGTCAATGGCGGCGCCTACACAAAAAGCTTTGGGATTCTCAGAGGAAACAACAATGACCTTGCAGTGCTTGTCACTATCGGCCTCTTTAAGGTGCTCTGCAAGCTTAAGAGAAAAGCTTTGGCTGAGTTTGTTCACACTGCTTTGAAGGAGAATATGAATGGTGCCTTCTTTTCTATAGCTGGATATCATGGGGTGACAAGCCTTCTAAAATATCTTAAGTTTGATTAGATCATTTTTTCCACATCTCCAAAAGCCCCTTGATAAAGCATCATCACAATTATTTGAATAGTTTAGCTACAAAGAGTGCCATCATTGTGGCAGGGGTTTTGGTTATTTTAAAATCTATTGCCTGGGGAATGACAAATGCGCTCAGTCTTCAAGCGTCGCTCATTGATTCTTTGCTTGATGTGGGGGCGTCTGTTATTAATTTTTTTGCGATTAAACATGCGGCTCGTCCAGCCGATAAAGAACATCGGTTTGGTCACGGAAAGCTTGAGGCGATTGCGTCGCTAGGCCAGTCTATTTTTATTGCAGCGTCAGCCTTGTGGCTAATTATTGATTGCTTAAGGAGGTTGTATCGTCCTGAGCCCCTTGAGCACAATAGTGTTGGAACGGTTGTTATTATTATTGCTGTTTTTTTAACGCTTGGCCTTGTTTTATTTCAACGCTATGTCTACAAAAAAACACATTCTTTAGCCGTTAAAGCAGACTCTCTTCATTATCAAACGGATTTTTTAACCAATCTTGCGGTTCTTATCTCTCTTAATCTCAGTGTTTCATTTTTAGATAGCCTTATCGGCGGAGGAATTGCTATTTATATTGGCATCACTTCTTGGACTATTTTTAGGCATGCTCTTGATCAGCTCATGGACAGAGAGCTTCCCTTAGATGAAGTGGATCGCATCGAGGAAATTGTGTGCAGTGTCCCAAGAGTAATAGGGGTTCATGATTTGCGTACGCGAATGTCTGGATATACGCAGTTTATTCAAATGCATCTGGATATGGATCCGAATATCACTCTTTTGGAGGCGCATGGCATTGCTCTAGAGGCAACGCGTCAGCTAAAAATAGAATTTCCTAAGGCAGAGATTTTGATTCATCAGGATCCTTTTGGCTTTGATAATGATCATTAAATGATAAAAAAACCTTACCGTCTTCTTACCTCTCTTCATTTCAAAGTACGGCATTTTTTGTCGAAAATGACGCGACGATTGTCGGGGAAAGTTGCCTTGGGTCTCGCAGTGGGAGCCCTTCTTTCCTGCGTTGCAACGTATATGGCTTTGTCAACGTCTGGGAGTTTTGAGGACAAAACACAGCATGTTTTGCCCCTTATTTATCTTGATCTTTTTCTTCTTTTTTCTCTGCTGATTGTCATTATTCGGCGTCTTAGTGCGTTGTGGCGCGAGCATAAACAAGGACTTGCGGGATCAAAGCTGCATATTAAACTTGTTCTTTTATTTAGTGCTATTGCCGTAACGCCTGCTATTTTAGTGGCTGTTTTTTCAGCACTCTTTTTTAATTTTGGTGTGAAAGCCTGGTTTAGTGAGCCCGTAAAGGACGCTATTGAAGAAGCGCGCAGTGTCGCCCAGGCCTATTTAGAGGAAAATCAAAGTACCATTCGTCATGATGCCGCCATGATTGTGGCGGAAATGCGTCCCCATGTACCAGTATTAATTCATGACCGAGAGGCTTTTTCTGAAGCGCTGACAGACCAAGTTGAGCACCGCGGACTTGGTGAGGCCATCGTTTTTGACGTGCATCAACACGTTATCGCGCGATCCTATTTAACCTTTGCCCTGGAGTTTGAAAAAATTCCTGAGGAGGATATGAAAAGAGCGCAGCAGGGTGAACTTGTGATTCGCGTGAGCGAGGGGGGAGATAAGGTGCGTGCTCTTGTGCGGCTGGATCCTATTACAAATACCTATCTGTATCTTGGAAAATTTGTGGATGCGAAGGTTTTACATCACCTCAATCAAACAAAAGGTGCTGTGGCAGAATATCATCGTTTGGAGGATCAGCGTTCTGGTCTTCATATTACTTTTATTGCGTTTTTTATTCTTATTGCGATTATTTTGCTGCTCGCTGCAATTTGGGTGGGGCTTTCTTTAGCTTATTTTCTTATGCAACCGGTGCGTCAGCTCATTACAGCTGCTGAGTCGGTGCGTCAGGGGGATCTGAGTGTTTCTGTGCGTGACATTCCAGAAGAGCATGAGCTTGGTCATCTTGCGGATGCGTTTAATCGCATGATCGCGCAAGTTTATTTTCAGCGCAGAGAACTTCTCTCTAAAAACATAGAGCTTGAGCATCGTCAGCAGTTTATTGAGTCCGTTCTTCAAGGGGTTTCAGCGGGGATTATTGGCGTTGATAAAAATTATAAAATTGAACTGATTAATCAAAAAGCGATTGAGCTTTTAGGGGTGAAATCATGGAGTGATTCCAATCGTGATAAAAATTTAGCAGCGATGAGTCCTGAGCTTTTTAATATGATTGAAAAAACTACAGGCTTTTCACCTTATTTCGAGCAAATTACGATTGAGCGTAGGGGGCATTCCCGTATCTTACAAGTGTGTATTGTGCCCGAAGCAAATTTAAAAAATCCAGATGCGTTGAGACCAGAGGGATATGTTGTGACCTTTGACGATATTACATCCCTTGTTGGTGCTGAGCGCAAAGCAGCTTGGTCTGATGTGGCGCGGCGTATTGCTCATGAAATTAAAAACCCTCTTACGCCTATTCAACTATCCGCAGAGCGTCTTAAGCGTCGTTATCTGAAAGAAATTACAAGTGATCCTGAGACCTTTCAGGGGTGCATTGACACAATTATTCGTCAGGTCAGCCATATTGGTAAGCTTGTTAATGAGTTCTCATCTTTTGCACGCATGCCGGAGCCTGAATTAAAGCTTGAGGATTTAAGTGCTATTTGCAAGCAAACAATTGTTCTTCACGAGGGGGCGCACAAGGATATTATCTTTAATACACTCCTCCCAAAACATCCTGTCATGTTTTTGTGTGATGCTCAGCAAATCTCTCAAGTCCTTACAAACCTTGTGCAAAATGCGATTGATGCGATGGAGGGAGAGGGGGGTCGTCACCAAGATAATAAAATTGTTTTAATCAAATTAGTGGAAAATACTTCTGATATAAAAATAACCGTTGGCGATAATGGCCCAGGTTTTCCTTTACAAAACCGTGAGCGTCTTTTAAAACCATACGTAACAAACCGTGCAAAAGGTACTGGCCTTGGCCTTGCGATTGTTGCTAAGATCATAGAAGATCACGGTGGAGCGTTAGAGCTAACGACAAGCTCTATGGGGGGAGCGGCTGTGGTCATAACGTTTGTAAGACAGGGCTCTGGTGTTAAAACTGAGACAACAACGATAGAGAAAATCTGATGGCGCACGATATACTAATCGTCGATGATGAGCGTGATATTCGCGATCTTATCTCTGGCATATTAAGTGATGAAGGCTACCAAACGCGTATGGCTGAGGATGGATTATCAGCCATAGAAGCAATTAAAAAACGTCAGCCAAGCCTTGTTATTCTTGATGTTTGGCTTGGGGATAGTGACCGTGATGGTCTCAAGATCCTTGATCAAATCAAGCGCGATCATCCTTATGTTCCTGTCATTATGATCAGTGGTCATGGGACGATTGAAACAGCTGTGAGTGCCATTAAAAAAGGGGCGTACGATTTTATTGAAAAGCCCTTTCAAGTCGATCGTCTGCTTGTTTTGGTCGAGCGTGCGATTGAGTCCTCGATGCTTCGTATGGAAAATGACTCTCTCAAGAAAAAAGCAGGCCCATCTCTCGCACTTTTGGGGCAAACAGCTGTTATTGCGAGTCTTAAAAATGCGCTTGAAAAGGCAGCTCCGACGAATAGTCGCCTTTTTCTAAAGGGGCCGCCTGGGTCTGAAAAAGAATCGATTGCAAAATACATTCATGACCATTCACGGCGTGCAAAAGCTCCTTTTATGACCTTTAATTGCACATCTATTCACCCTCAGTTTATTGAGGCGGAGCTTTTTGGGACAGAGATTTCTGGGCTTTCAGCGGATCAACCCCGTAAAATTGGTGTTGTTGAGCAATGCCATGGGGGCACTCTTTTTATTGATAATATTGATGAGATGCCGCTGCCTATTCAGGCAAAACTCTTAAGGCTTTTACAGGAAAATGCTTTTCAGCGCGTGGGCAGTAATGATAAAACGCCTGTGGATATTCGTTTTATTGGTGGATCGAATAAAATTGATCAAGCCCTTTTAGAAGGAAATTTTCGCGAAGACCTTTATTATCGACTTGCCGTTCTTGCTTTTGATGTGCCAGCACTCAAAGAGCGTATTCTCGATATTCCCTACCTTGTCAAACACTTAATGGAGGATCAGTCAGCGCTTCATGGTGTTTCTGTTCGAAAATTTTCCGAAGAGGCATTAGCCATTTTACAAAGCTATGACTGGCCAGGTAATATTAAGCAGCTAAAAAATATGATTGATTGGGTGCTTATTAATGCCCATCCATCCTGTAAAGAACCCGTTTCTATTCAAGAACTTCCCACAGACATTATCAATAATAATAATATGGCAGCTGTCTGGAACAAAGGGGCGGAAATTGTTGTTTTGCCGTTGCGTGAAGCGCGTGAAGCATTTGAACGTGATTATCTTGAGGCTCAGGTAAATCGTTTTGGTGGGAATATTTCTCAAACAGCTCGCTTTATTGGAATGGAACGCTCAGCATTGCACCGAAAACTGAGGGCCCTTGGCGTGTACGAAGGTAAAGATGATTTAAAGGATGACGAATCTAAAACGGCCTGAGCCATTGCATAATTTTTTTTAAATACCTGTGCAGACTTCTTTAAACTCTTCCTCAAGAGATGCAATTGCTGCTTTAATACCGTCGATTTTATAATGAATATCATTTTTTTCATCGTCTGTGAGGTCAGGGTTTTCAAGCTTTTTTATTTCCTCGTCTAAATCATGTTTCGCAAGCATAAGATTATGATTGGCAAGATTGCATTTGGGGTTTCCTGCATAGGCTGTTTGCATAAAAAGCATTGAAATAGCCAAAAACAAATTTTTTTTCATCACATATCTTCTCAAAAATAAGTAGCGCATAAGGTTATTCTACGATGAAAAAGCTTAATAAAAAATGAATACATTTCTTTTTGCAAAGGGGTCTATCGATTTTGAGTAAGACTCATGGTAGAATGACGAAAACTCTCTATTTTTTTAAAGAGCCCATGAAAGTTATTGTTTTAGGTGCCGGTCAAGTGGGATATAGCATCGCAAAATATCTTTCTCTTGAGGAAAATAATGTTTCTGTGATTGATAATTCACCACATCTTTTGAGAAAAATAGGGGATTCACTGGATATTCAGCCTATTGTGGGAGAGGCGTCGCATCCTGATGTTTTGCAAAGGGCGGGTGCTGAAAATGCTGATTTAATGATCGCTGTGACAGGGTCTGATGAAGTGAATATTGTGGCATGCGAGGTGGCTCAGGCTTTGTTTCACGTGAAAACAAAGATTGCCCGTATTCGTGCACAAAACTATATCCGTCCTGACTGGTCGCATCTTTTTAGCAAAAAACATATTGCTATTGATCATATTATTTCTCCCGAAGTTGAAATTGCAAAGTCTATTAGTCGTAGTATTCGTGTGATGGGTGCTTTTAACGTGATTTCGTTGATGGATGACCGTATTAAAAGTATTGGGATTAGATGCCCTAAACAGGCCCCTATTTTGAACACACCTTTGAGGTTTTTAGCATCTACTTTCCCCAAACTTACTCTTTCTATTTTATGCATTACACGAGGAGAAAAGGTTTTTATTCCCGATGGAGACGATCAGATTCTTGCCGGAGATGAGGTTTATATCCTTATTGATACAGAGCAAATGCGCGAGGTCACAGCCGTATTTGGGTTCAGTGATTTCGAGGGACGCCGTATTCTTATTATGGGGGCTGGGAATATAGGACTTTCTTTGGCAAAAGAACTCGAGAGTCATGCCGGTATTCAATGTAAAATGATCGAGCGTAATCCAGAACGTGCAGAGATGGCGGCCAATCATTTAAAAAACACTGAAGTATTATGTGGGGATGCGCTGGATTTTAATGTTCTCAAAGAAGCGAATACCATTGCAACAGAAACGGTTGTGAGCATCACAGAGGATGATAAGGTCAATACCCTTTCGTCTCTTCTTGCGAAGCGCTTAGGGGCGAAGCGTGCCATGTGTTTGCTGAATAATATGGCTTACGGGGGATTTGTTTCTTCTCTTGGGGTGGATGCAATTATTAACCCCAAGTCCATTACGGTTTCAACCATTTTACAGCATATTCGTCAGGGGCGGATTCGCGGCATTCACTCTATTCGCAACGATTTTGCAGAGCTCATTGATGCAGAAGCGAGGGAAACAAGCCTTGCCGTTGGGCTAAGTGTGGGGGATGTTAATATCAATGGTCAAATTATGGTAGCAGCGCTTTTGCGCGATGATCAGATTACTTTTTTGCCTTCCTCGAACACGTTTATTCGTATTGATGATCGGCTGATTGTCATTGCTGCAAAAGCGTCGATTAAAAAAATAGAAAAACTTTTTGCGCTACGTTCGGGGTATTTGTAGATTCCTTTGTGTCTTTTATTTACAGATTTTTAATAAAGCCGCCTTTAAAATAAAAGAATGATAGAAGAGCTTTTAGAGGGTGTTTATGCTAAAAATTCGCCTGTTTTTTGTATTTTTATGCTCTTTTTCTGTGCCTCAAGACATTAAAGCTTCTGAAGAAAATGAGATGTGCGAGGATTATCATCATTATAAAAAAAGAATGCTCAAAAATTTTGAGGAGCGCAACATTAAACAAATGAATGATCTCTATAAAAGCGAATTGAAAATAAGTCGATACGGGGCGTTGGAGAAAACAAATACGGAAAATTATGTGTTTTGTGAAGTTTTGAGGGACTATCTCAAAAAAAATATTGAAAATGATAATGATATGGTGCTGAATCAGTTTTTAGTGCATGTGGGTGCAAAGGAACCGAATGAAACGTATCCCGATGTGCAATGGACAGGAACAAGCAATCCTAATGAGGGATGGTGCACGCATATTTTGAGTCTATCGTGCATGCCATTTTTCTAAAAAAGCCTCGAAACGGTGGCTGCTTTTTTGGGTGTTTTATCAAAATGATGTGAAAGACTTTGTGGGCGGCCAAATAAATATCCTTGTGCTAGTTGGATACCCATATCGTTAAGCGTTTCTGCTTCACCTTCTGTCTCAACACCTTCAGCTAAAAGAGTGGCACCGCTGGCCTCGAGCAAGTTGAGCAAACATCCAAGGGTGAGTTTTTTTGAAGAATCAACATCGATACCTTGAACATAAGATTTATCAATTTTTATGGTATCAAAATCCATATAAGTCAGATATTTCATCGTCGCATTTCCTGTTCCAAAATCATCCAACGCAACTTTTATACCTTGGCGACGCAGCCATGTCACAGTTTTAGAAAGCTCAATAAAGCTTTTGGGAGCTTTATGCTCTGTAATTTCAATATGCAGACGGCTTGGATCGTATTTAGCGTTAATAATATTCTTAAAAAGATCTTGTGCAAAGGACATATCAAGGGCTTTGGCGCAAATATTAATGGCGATGTGCTGATCCGTATGAATATAGGCTAGATGGCGAATAGCTTCCATAACCAGCCATTGATTGAGGGAGTGTGTGAGATTATAAAAATTCACAATCTCAATACATTTTTCTGGATGAATCGCGCCAAAAAGGGGGTCAAACCATCTTAAAAGAGCTTCATAACCAAGCACACGGCCGCTTTTCATATCCACTTGAGGTTGAAAAGAAAGAGAGAGCGGGGGTGTTGTTTGCATTGATGTTTGAGGATTTAAAGCCTCTACCAATGCATTATGATAATTTGTATTTACAATAAAAGCCATGATAACACGAATATTTGTTGAATCATTAGTTATATACTAGTGATTTTTTATTTTGCAATTAGTTTTTTGATTTGTTTGTTTAAACTTTTAAACAATTTGAATGTATCAGATTCTAAAATATTATGCAAGAGTAAAATTCTTTTGAGAATAAATAAAAAGCTTCTTGTTATTGATTTTTCAACCCACTATATTACCCCTATGCCAAATGATTGGATGACCGCTGGTAGTCATACGAGAGGAAAGTCCGGGCTCCTTATCAACACGGTGGCGGATAACGTCCGCCGGCATTTTTGGTGACGAAAATGTTAGGGAAAGTGCCACAGAAATAATACCGCCCCTACAAAGGGTAAGGGTGAAAAGGTGCGGTAAGAGCGCACCGCGCCTCTGGTAACAGAGGTGGCAGGGTAAACCCCACCGGGAGCAAGACAAAATAGGAAGGGATGTAGGGAGTTCCCTACACTTGTGTTGATGCAAGCTCTTCGGGTATGTCGCAGGAGGTGTTTGGTAACAAACATCCTAGATGAATGGTCATCGAGAAAATTTATTTTCTTACAGAACCCGGCTTATAGATCATTTGGCTTTTTTCAATCTTCTATCTTATTTTTGCAAACTAATTATTCTATAATTTCTTTAAAATTTATTGCAAAAAGCCTCTCTGGTGAATCTAAAAAAACGCCCTCTTTTGCGCTATTGCTTTCATCTTGTAACGTTGCTTAGCTTTTTGAGCAGTGTTTTTTTGGCAGGTATTTTTGCACTTCTTTTCTATTTCGGTCGTGGTCTTCCCGATCATAATACACTTGAGTCCTATGATCCTATTTTAACGAACCGTATTTATATGCACGGAGACGATATTTGGCGGGATTATGCAAAGGAAAGGCGTTTTTTTACTTCGATTGATTTAATTCCTGAGCTTGTTGTGAATGCTTTTTTAGCAGCAGAGGATAAAAATTTTTTCCATCATCCAGGGCTTGATTTGATGGGGGTTTTTAGAGCTGTTGTGAAAAACACATTGACGGGTAAGTGGAAAACACGGCCTATGGGCGCATCGACAATCACACAGCAAGTGGCAAAAAATTTCTTATTGACCGGTGAGCGAAGTTTTACACGCAAAATAAAAGAAGCGATTATGGCAGTACGCATTGAGCGAACACTGACCAAGCAGCGTATTTTAGAACTTTATCTTAATCAAATTTACCTTGGGTGCGGGTCTTATGGTGTGACGGCGGCTGCAGAATACTATTTTCATAAAAAGCTTAATGAACTCACAGTAGGCGAGGTGGCTTTTTTAGCAGCGTTGCCTAAGGCTCCAGAAGTCTATCAACCCCATAAAAATCCAGGTCAGGCAAAAACACGGCGTGATTGGGTGTTGGATCGTCTTTATGAATCGCATTTGATCTCTGCAAGAGAACTTATTTTAGCAAAAGATAAACCTATCTCAACAATTGCAAAGCATAAAGAAGAAAAATTCCACGGTGAGTATTTTATTGAGGCAACACGGCAAAAACTTATTGAGCTTGTAGGGTTTAAAAACTATGAGAAGGGTGGCTATTTTCTGTGGACAACCGTTCAAAAAGATATCCAAAAGCTTGCCCATGAGTGTCTTGTAAGAGGGCTCGAGGCGTATGATAAGCGTTATGGCTATAGAGGAGCTTTGGCGCATTTAAATGAGGCTCAGCAAAAAAGCGCGTTAGAATTTCTAAAAAATGCGGATTATTTTGTTCCAGACCACTTGACACTTGCAGTGGTGCAAAACGTTTTCTCAGACCATGTAACTATTATGACAAAAGCGGGCATAGAGGGGCGTATTGAATTCAGTGACATTACATGGGCAAGAAAATCTCTTAAGAATAGAGAGCTTGGCCCTGAAATTAAATCATGTACGGATGCTCTAAAACAAGGAGATATTATCCTTATCAAACATAAAACGGGTCACTTTCATACGCTCGAGCAAATTCCCGATGTGACGGGTGGTATCATCATTATGGATACGGAAACGGGGCGTATTTACGCTGTCTCAGGAGGCTATAGTTTTGAGCTGAGTCAGCACAATAGTGCTATTCAGGCGCTGCGTCAATCAGGCTCTGCTTTTAAATCTTTTGTTTATTTAGCCGCACTCGAGAGGGGCTATACACCTGAGACAAAAATCCTTGATGCTCCTCTTTATATTCCTCTTGGATTTCGTGCCAAAGATGGTCGCACAGTCTATAGTCCTCAAAACTATTCAAAGCGTTACTATGGGCTGACAACAATGGAGAATGGTTTAGCCTATTCGCGCAATGTGATGACGGTGCGTTTAGCGATGCATCTTGGGATGCGCCCTATTGAGCGTGTTGTAAAAACTTTTGGTCTGCATGATAAACTACCACGGCAACTTGCTATGGTTTTAGGAGCAGGGGAGACTACACTCCTTCGTTTAACGACGGCCTATGCTATGATTGCGAACGGAGGAAAACGTATTACCCCCACACTTTTGGAGCGTATTGAGGATCGCTCTGGCACCGTTATTTATCAGCATAAAAGTGGTGTGATTGACGTGCAAACGGATGTACGTGAATCTGTGGCAAGTCCTGAGTCTATTACTGTGTTAAAAGGCATGCTTGAGCAAGTGATTTTAAAGGGTACAGGGCGTAAAGCGCTGTTGCCAGTGGCTCAGGCGCACAATATTCGTATTTATGGCAAAACAGGAACAACGAACGATTTCAAAGACGCTTGGTTTATTGGATTTTTTGGACGGATTGCTATTGGTGTTTTTGTAGGATTTCCAACGCCTAAGAGCCTGGGTGAGGGGGAAAATGGGAGTCGTGTGGCAGCGCCCATTGCTGCAGATTTCATCGATTGTTATTTTAAAGAACATCATTTTCATTTGAAAATAGATGGTTCTTCTTGACATTTTTCAAACAATATCTTTTGATCGGGGTATCGATTTTTAAAAAAGGGTTCGCCTTATGTTTTTACATTCTCTTCTCCAGCGTGATGCTTGGAGCTCCAATGTTGTGCAGGTTCTAATCGGTTTGAGCACCCTTTTTCTCACATCACAGATTTCTATTCCACTCCATCCCGTTCCTATTACACTTCAAACAGTGGGGGTTATGATGGTGGCTCTTTCTCTTCCACAAAGAGCAGCGCTTCAGTCAATTTTTTCCTATGTAGCTTTAGGTGCACTCGGTCTTCCTATTTTTGCAGGATTTTCAGGGGGTTTTGCAAAGCTTTTAGGTCCTACGGGAGGGTATCTTATCGGTTTTATCGCAGCCGTTTATCTGATGGCAAGGGCAAAGACTTTTCTCGGCATGACATCAGGTTGGCGTATTTTTATTAACTGTGCCTTTGGGCAACTGTGTATTTATATCTTTGGTATTGCATGGCTTGCTTACGTTCTCGGATCTTTGGATAAGGCCATAACGCTTGGGCTTGTGCCCTTTATTTTTCCGGGGATCATGAAGGCGTTCCTTTTGGCCTTTTCTTTTCGTTATATTCACAGAAAATAGATTACAATTGAAAACTTCAAAGAAACCCTTGCGTTGATTCAGTCGGGTACACCTATTCGTGTGACTTTTTCTCTTGATAATATCTGTGCGCCCTGTCCTCATCATAATGGAAGAGTTTGTCAGCAGCAGTCTTTTATTGAGGATCTTGATACGCGGCATGCAAAAGCCCTGGGTCTTTATGGTGGAGAAACACTAACGTGGGAAGAGGCATTAGGGCGTATTAAAAATGCTATTACGGTGGATATCTTTCATAAAATTTGTGCAGGATGTTCGTGGAAAGAATGGGGGGTGTGTGAAAAATCCTTGATAAATCTTCGTGAAGAAAGTGATAAGTAAAAAATAAGTTTTCCTATTCTTTAAAATTTTCGGCCATAGCATCAAGTCCAATAAGAAGTGTGTAGACCTCAAGATCAGGAAACTCCTTTTGAATGATTTTTCGTGCTTCTTTAAAAACTTCTTTGTGTGTACGCGTTTCCTCGTCCCGTGTGGCGATGCTTGCTTCTCCCTTTAAAAGTTTAAAAGCACCGCATTGGCGATGATCGAGAAAAATAATGCGTTTAATATGGTGAAGTCCTTTGAGGATACCAATAACTTCTTCAAGCGTTTGATTCCAGTCTGGATAGGTATGTTGAGTAAGAGCAAGGGCTGCACCCGGCAAAGCGATCTCATCATAATCATTAAGGAGTTTTAGGTTTTCGCTCATCAGACGCTCTGTTTCTTCGCGTAAGCGAAAATCAACACAAGAAATAAGGAGTGTCGAGGCTGTGGATTTATTTTCAGCACCTTTAAGAGCGCGTACCTGGATATATTTATTTTTTATAGCTTCATTGAAATTTTTAGCATGGTGCACTTCTGGCAAAGGCTCTAAGAAAAAAGCCGATCCTAATGTCAAAAAAAGTGTTTTAGAAAAAAGTTCAAACATCAAGAGCAGCCATTTATAAAGGTCTCAGCTCTCTTTAATTTATCGCTAAAAAATGAATATTTTCTTAAGAACCTATTTTTATTAAAAATATTTTTTCAAATGCCTGAGAAGGGCATCCTTTGAGATTGAAAAGTCGTTGTCGCACCAGTATTTTTCTAAAAGCCTTAATCCCTCTCCAATGCATTTTCCCTGATAGCCAAGCCCTTCGATATCGTTTGCTTTAATAGGAAAAAGAGGAGGAGGGGTGTGTTTTGAAATTTTACAAAGCTCCGCCGAACAATCATCACCGAAAACGCTTTCCCTCAGGCAAAGAAAATGCGCTGCAAAATCGTCGCTATAACGGTATAAAATTTCTTGGATGGAAGGGGATTCTTTGAAGCACTTTTGGATCTTAGACCATAGAGTTTGCTCTGTACGGGTGAGCACAATGGATTTTGAGATGATCGATTTTTCTACTGTATGATAAAGAGCATACAGGCGATAGAGAGGCTCAACGGGGGAGGGGGGGAGTTTATATTTTTCCTCCAGAGCGATCAGTTGACTGAGCTCCTTAAAATGCGCATCTTTTTCAATGTGCGTGAAAATATTTTTCTCATGCATAAGAGAAAGAATCGTATGTGCACGTGGTGCGGCGAGTATTTTAAAAAATTCGGAGCGTATGCGTTCTCTTGACAGGAGGGATATGTGCGATGAAAGCTGTGTGCAAGCCCTTAGACTTTGCGGGTCTAAAGTTTCTTTGCCAAAAAAAGCATTCATACGGAAATAGCGCAAAATGCGTAAATAATCCTCATGGATGCGTTCTAAAGGATCACCAATAAAACGCACACGTCCGATTTTAAGATCGTGTTCTCCTTCAAAATAGTCGTAAAGGGTGCCTTTTGCATCTAAATAGAGAGCATTCATCGTAAAATCGCGACGTCTTGCATCCTCTTCAAAGGAATCAGAAAAAGCAACATCCGCGTGGCGGCCATAGGATTTGACGTCACTGCGAAGGCTTGTAAGCTGAAAAACATTATGAGTAAAAACAGCTGTAATCGTGCCGTGCTTGATGCCTGTTGGAATAACATGACAATGATCTTTGAGAGCGGTAATCATTGCTTGCGGATCGGCTGCAACGGCAATATCAATATCATGAACGGGAAGGTTTAAAAGGGCATTGCGAACGGCTCCACCGACAATTCGAGCTTCTATGCCTCTATCTTTTAAAAGGGCAAGAACCTCTTTCACATGAGGCATATCAAGGAGAAAATGCAGAGAATGTGTCACTGCTTTGCATGAAATGGCGCGCCCAAGAAGAGTCGAACTCCTAACCTTCAGATCCGTAGTCTGACGCTCTATCCAATTGAGCTATGGGCGCATATCGTTCGATGTGCACAAACTACACTAAAAAGGTGTTGAATTGCAACAAAAAATCTTATTCTTTATCAGGAAAATAAAAAGCTTTTCACGAGATGGAAAATCATATAAACAGTAAAAGTTATTTGAATAAAAAAAGGTTAATTAAAAATGTTTTATAAATTTGCTCTTTCTTTCACTTTTTCTGCTTTGGTTTTGAGTAT